>NZ_WTAR01000064.1 GCF_013139515.1 Lutibacter sp. | reverse complement strand
GGCATATCTGAAGAAAAATACAATTGCTTTTCATTAGGACTTAGAGCTGGATGTTCTACGGAATAATTATCACTGTTAAAAGGAAGTTCAGTAATTGAAGTCCATTGATTATTAATTAATTTTGCACGATATATTTTTAGGTGAGAAACATTGTTTTTATCTTTCCTTTTTTTTCCTGAAATATAATTGTTACGTGTAAAATACATTGTTTTTCCATCTTTAGTGAAAATGGCATTAGATTCATGTATTTCTGTATTTATTTTACTTGAAAAAGGTTGAACATTACTTAAGTTTCCTTTCTCATCTTTTGTTGCTTCATATAAATCTAAATATGGTTGTTTGTTCCAATCATATAATTTTTTTTCATTATGTTTTGCCGATGCGAAAATTATTTTGTTTCCATAAAAGCTTGTTCCAAAGTCTGAATTTTCGGTATTAATTGTGACTTTATAAACGTTGTAAGGGTATTTAATTCCTTTATTTAAAGATTCAAAAAAAGTTAATGTTTCTGGTTGGTAATCAGTATTTTGAAGTTTTTTTTGATTGTATTTCTGAAGCCATTTATCTGATTCTTTAAATTTCTCAATACCTTTTAACGCTTGTGAATATCTATAAATATATGCGGCGTTAGTTGTGTTTTCATAATTATCTAAAACAATGCTGTACCATTTTACAGCTTGTTCCATTTCAGTATTGAAGTAATAGCAATCTCCTAATTTTTCAAAAATTTCTTGAGTTTTATTATCTTCTTTTATAAATAATTCCGCAGCATCTAAATAGGCTCTTTTTTCAAATAATAAATTAGCTTTTTTTAAATTTTGAGCAATAATTGAGAGTGAGAAAAAGATTGATAGAATAAAAAAGAGTACTGTTTTTTTCATTTTTGGTTAAATAATTTATTAAAAAAATCTAGGTGATTTATCAAAACCATTATAATTGTTGAATAGTTTTATAGTGTACAATATAAGTAATTCATGTGAGCCAGAACTAAAAGGGCCAATATTTGAAACCGTATAATCATAAGCATACCCAACACGTAATGTGTCGTTTAAATTGAAGTTTACCATAGCTCCAACAGAATCGCTTAAACGGTAACTTAGACCAAATTCTACAATATTTTTATAGATAACATTACTTGTTAAATCTAATGTAATATTAGAGGTGTTAACTCCTTTAGCCATAAATGCAGGTTTAAATTTAAACTGCTCATTAATAATAAAAACATAACCACCAGTTAAAAACATATGTATGTCTTTAATACTTTGGTATTTACCATTTTCTTTGTTTAAATGGTTAGAAGTTAAAATATTAGGGATTGAAAATCCTACATAATATTGATCGGTATTGTAATATACTCCAGCTCCAAAATTAAAAAAGGATTGATGTATATTATCTGTAAATTCAGTATCAGTAAAAGCACTGCCAGATTCTAAATTAAAATCATTAAAGTTAACGTCAAATACTGTTAAACCTGCTTTTAAACCAAACGATATATGACCGTAATACCCTAAATTTAATTTGTAGGAAAAATCTGCATAAAAATTATTTTCTTTAATAATATCACCAATATTATCGTTTACCATTGAAAAACCAGCCTCAACATTTTCGCTAAGTGGTGTATGTGCAAATATATTTGATGATTTTGGAGCTCCTTCAACACCAACCCATTGTGTTCTATGTAATGCACCTATATTAATAATTCCTAAATCACCAGTTGTATAGGCAGGATTTATAACACTCATATTATACATATATTGTGTATACTGTGCGTCTTGTTGAGACCACATTAATGTTGTAAAAAGTATACATATGACTATTATTTTTTTCATTTTATTTTTTAATATCTTATTATAAAATTTACTTACTTAAGTATAGTCTTTGTTGAGTTGGTTTTTTGGATTCGTTGTTAAAATAGATTATGAAATAATAGACTCCTGATGGAACAAGTTCACCTGAGCCTTGAAAACGACCATTCCAATCTGGTCTTGAAGAATTAGCTGTATAAACTAAATTCCCCCATCTATTATAAAATTCTACTTTAAAGTTTGGGTATAGTTCTCTTAAATTTTCTATTTTAAAAGTATCGTTTACACCATCTTCATTTGGAGAAAATCCATCATAAATTTCAACATCATAAGCTTCACAAGAATCTAAAGTAATAGTTACTTCAAGAGGTATTATACTAACACAACCATTGCTGTTTTTTTCTACTGCTGTATAAGTTTCACCATCAATTAGTAGTTCAGTTGAGTTTAATTCAAAACCATCTGGAAATGAATCAAACCAAATAATAGTATGGTTTAAATTAGTAAGAGTAATATTAGAGTTTAAATCAGAAATTGTTGGTTTATCAATAACACAAAATTCGTTTCCAAATTCATTTATTTCAGGTGTACCTGCATCAGTTAAAGTTACTGAAACAGAAATTCTTGTTGAATTACAAGATTTTGAAAGGTTTGATTGTGATGCCCAATATTTTTTTCCATCTTCTAATAAATTAGAATTATCTAAAGGTATTAAATCGGTTTCTGAAGCATACCAAACAATATTATTTCCTGTAACTTCTAAATTTGTTATTGTAGGCGAGTTTGAAGAGCAAAATGTTTGCTGGTCTTCATCTATAGATGGTGGTGAAATAGTGTTAACTTTTACAATTACTAAAAGTCTAGATGCACTTTCACAACCAATAGTTTCATCTACAGATGCTGCCCAATAAGCACCACCATTAATTAATGGGGTATTTGTAGGTATTGAAGTTGTAGATGTTGCGGTATAAAACCATAAAATATGTTCACCATTTGCTTCTAAATTGGCAACTATAGGGTTATTTTGAATACAAAACTCTTGAACCGTTTGATTTGCTGTTGGTGTAGCAAGATTAATTATAGTAGCCTTAATTAATAATCTAGTAGCGCTTTCACAACCAGTAACAGTATTAGTTTGTGTAGCCCAATAATCTTCACCATTAATTAATATATCTGAATTATTTAATGGTGTTGTTGAAGATTCTGAATCATACCAAATAAGATTTGTTCCATTAATATCTAAATCTTTAATAGTTGCATTTGTATTTATACAAAATTCTTGGTTATCAGAAATGGTTGTTGGTGGAGCAGTTAAATTAATTGAAACAGTAACTTTTATTCTATTCGCACTCTCACAATTTGAATTCGGGTCAATTTGTGCAGCCCAATAATCTTCACCATCAATTAGAATATCAGTTGCATTATAGTCTTCAACTGAATTTTCAGTATCATGCCAATGTATATTACTTCCTTGTGCACTTAAATTTGCAATGGTTGGGTTGTCTATTTCACAGAAAATCTGAATAGGTTCTGTTATAGTAGGTGCTTCAGGAGGTGAAATAATAGTAACACTTATAGCTAATCTATCAATACTTTCACAACCTGTAATTGCATCAGTTTGCGAAGCCCAATAATCTTCACCATCAATTAATACATCAGCATTATTTAAAGGAGTTGAAGAAATTGCTGTATCATACCATAAAATAGCATTTCCTGTAACGGTTAAATTTGCAATGGTTACAAGTTGGTTGTCACAAAATACTTGATTAGCTTCTAATGTTGTAGGTGCTTCAGTAGTATTTATTAAAGCAGTAACAACAACTCTACTTTCACTTTCACAACTAAGTGCTAAATTTGTTTGCGATGCCCAATAATCTTCACCATTAATTAATTGAACAGAAGAACCTAAAGGAATTGTAGCATTTTCTGTATCATACCAAAGAATATTAGTTCCGCTTGCGTTTAAGTTTGCAATAGTTGGATTATTAATTTCACAAAAAGTTTGTGTTTCTTCTGAAATAGTAGGGGGTTGTTCGTTATTAATTTTTACGGTAACCATTAATCTAGTAACACTTTCACATCCAAAAATTTCTTCGGTTTGCGAAGCCCAATAATCTTCATTATTAATTAGCAATATTGAAGTGTCTAAAGGTGTTGTAGCATTTTCTGATTCATACCATAATATTTGAGTTCCCGAAATATTTAAATTTGTAATTGTAGGATTATCTACTTCACAAAAAGTTTGTGTTGTTTCTAAAGTAATTGGTGCTTCTGTTGCAATTATAGTAACTGTAATTTTTAATCTGTCAACACTTTCACAACCAGAATCTAGGTCTAGTTGAGTTGCCCAATAATCTTCACCGTCAATTAGAGGTTCGCTTAAATCTAAATCTATTAAAGATGTTTCTGTATCATGCCAATCTAAATGATTTCCGGTTGCAACTAAATCTGCTATTGTAGAATTATTAATTTCGCAAAATATTTGAAGAGGCTCATCAGTAGTAGGAGCATCTTGAGTAGGTATTATTGTTACAGTTACCATTAATCTATCAACACTTTCACAACCAGAATCTAGGTCTAGTTGAGTTGCCCAATAGTCTTCACCATCAATTAAAATATCAGCATTGTTAATTGGTGTTAAAGATGTTTGAGTAGTATACCAAATTAAGTTAGTTCCAGTAGCATTTATAAATGCTGTTGTTGCGTTTTCGTATTCACAAAAAGTTTGATTAATTTCAGTTGTTGTTGGTGCAGTGGTTGTATTAATTATCACAGTAACCATAATTCTATTTTCACTTTCGCAACCAGTAACAGTATTAGTTTGCGAAGCCCAATAATCTTCACCATTAATTAAAAGTTCTGAATTGTTTAAAGGAATTGTTTCAGTACTATTTGCATACCAAAGTATTCCATTTCCTGACGCGTTTAAATTGGCTACTGTGGCAGCATCTATTTCACAAAACGTTTGGTTTTCTGTAGTTACTGTTGGTGCTTGTTCATCAGTAATTATAACCGTTATTTGTAACCTTAGAGTACTTTCACAACCTGTAATAGCATCACTTTGTGTTGCCCAATAATCTTCACCATTTATTAATAAATTAGAAGTGTTTAGAGGTGTTATAGAATTTTCTGTATCGTACCAAATTAAGTTATTTCCTTGAACGTTTAAATTTAAAATTGTAGCATTTTCTATGATACAAAATGTTTGTATTATTTCAGTAGTTGTTGGTAGCGGTGTGTTATTTACTGTTACCGTTATTTTTAACCTAGAGTTGCTTTCACAACCTGAAATTGGGTCAATTTGAGAAACCCAATAATCTTCACCGTCAATTAGTACTTCTAAATTATTTAATTGTACGGTAGAAACTTCAGTATTGTACCAATGTAAATTTGTTCCAGTTGCATTTAAATTTGAAATAGTAGGAATATCAATATTACAAAATGTTTGATGAGTTTCACTTGTAGTAGGAGCAGGGAGAGGTTCGTATATTGTTACTGTAATTTTTAGTCTTATTTCACTTTCGCAGCCTGTTAAAGTATCGGTTTGTGTTACCCAATAATCTTCACTATCAATTAATAAATCTGAATTGTTTAATAAAATGGTTGAGGTTTCAGTTGCATACCAGCGCATATTAGTACCTGTAACAGTTAAATTTGCTATTGTTGGGTTTGTATTTTGGCAAAATGTTTGATTTTCTTCTGAAGTGATTGGAGGTTGTGTGGTATTAATTGTTACTGTTACTTTTAACCTATTAACACTTTCACAGCCTGTTGAACTATCAGTTTGAGTTGCCCAATAATCTTCACCATCAATTAAAATTTCTGAATTGTTGAGTGGAATTATTTCAACATCAGAAGCGTACCAAAGTATAGTAGTTCCTGTTACATTTAAATTAGCAATTGTAGCATTTTCAATATGACAAAATTGTTGGTTAATTTCAGTTGTTGTTGGTGCTGGTGTATTTATTATTGAAATAGTTACTTTTAATCTAGTTAAACTTTCACAACCAGAAATTGGGTCTAATTGAGTTGCCCAATAATCTTCACCATCAATTAAAGCTTCAGTTTCTAATAAATCAGTATTTGAAAATTCAGTTGCATGCCAATCAATTCCATTTCCTATAGCCTTTAAATCTGCAACTGTTGGGTTGTCTATTTCACAAAATGTTTGATGAGGTTCATTTGTAGTTGGTGGTGGTTGTGTTGGAATTATTGTTACATTTATAACCAATCTAGATAAACTTTCACAACCTGTTGAAGCATTTGTTTGCGTAACCCAATAATCACCATCTGTTAATAAATCGGCTGTGTTTAGAGGTATTATTGAATTTTCAGTATCGTACCAAGTTAAGTTAGTTCCTGTTACATTTAAAAATGCAATTGTAGCATTTTCATATTCACAAAATGTTTGATTTGCTTCAGTGGTTGTTGGAGGCGATGTTGTATTAATAGTAACTGTTATTTTTAATCTTGTTTCACTTTCACAACCAGTTGCTAAATCTATTTGTGTAGCCCAATAATCTTCACCATCAATTAATAACTCTGTATTATTTAAATGATTAGTTTCAAACTCTGTAGCGTGCCAAGCTATATTATTTCCAGTAGCATTTAGGCTGCTTATTGTTGGGCTGTTAATGTCACAAAAAAACTGATTAACTTCTGTCGTAGTTGGCGGTTCAACACTTGTTGAAGTAATTGTAACTGTTGCAGTGTCACTATCACAAATACCTAAAATACTTGAAACAGTATAAGTGTAAATTCCTTCTAAATGAATTCCAGGTTCAAAAGTACCTAAATAATTGTTTGCAAGCCCACTTGGACCAGTCCAAACTCCTGTTGTATTTGGATTTTCGCCAAGTAAATCAAATAAATTTATGGTTGTTAAGTTAGCGCTACATTCTAAAAAAACAAAATTACTTCCAGCATTTGGAGATGTATCAATTACAACTGTGGTTTCTATTCTATCAACACTTTCACAAGGAAATTCAGAATTTGCTCCCCAATACGAGTTTCCATTTATTAGTGGTGTATTTGGATTTAAAGGATCTTCTGAAGTTTCAGAATTATACCAAACAACATCAGGCTCAACTGTTTGTAAATTACTTATTAAAGGAATTGGTGTATCGCAAAATGATTGAACAGGTTCTATTGTAGCTGCTGCCGGATTTACAATTATAAATGTAGTTGGTAAGCGAGAACTTATACATCCATTCTCAGTTTGCTGAACCCAGTATTTTTGTCCACCAACTAAAACTAATGATGGATCAAGTGAATTACCTCCAAATTGAGCATCATACCATTCAATATTTGTTCCTGTCGCATTTAAATCTGCTATTGTATGACTTGCACTGGCACAATTACCAACAAAAAGATCAGTATCTGTAGGTGGGTTTCCATATATTATTGCTGTAACTGCTAATCTAGGAGAACTACAATTATTTACTGTGCCACTAACATCATCAGCATAATAAATTTTTTCATCAATAAGTAATTTAGATAAACTACAAATAGTACCACCAATTGGAGCATCATACCAAACTATATCTCCTCCAAAAGCTATTAAATCTCCAATAGTTTTAGTTTCTGAAGCACAAAATATCTGAGTTACGTCGCCAGTTGGTGTAGGGTTATCACATTGCGAGTAAGAAAATTGGCTAACTATAAATAAAATAAAAAAGCATAGTATAACCTTCTTAATAGGAGATATTTTTCCATCAATTTTCATTTAGCTAATTTACAAGGGGTTAATAAACGGTACGATAAACATAATAAACGGTTCGTTTAACTGTATAAAAGTAATAAAAATTAATCAATTCTGAAAATATATAAGGATAAACTAATTATTAAATTGCTATTTGAGAAAGTATTAGTAAATGTTTTTCTTTCTTTTTGAGAGTTTTCCTACATTTGAATTTAGATAAATTACAAGTACATGAATATACATTTTATTGCTATTGGTGGAAGCGCAATGCATAATTTAGCATTGGCATTATATAAAAAAGGATATACAATTACAGGTAGTGATGATACTATTTTTGAACCATCAAAATCTAGACTAAAATGTAAAGGATTGTTACCAAAAGAGTTTGGTTGGTTTGAAGAAAAAATAACTTCAAAATTAGATGCTGTAATTTTAGGAATGCATGCTAAGCCAGATAATTTAGAGTTGAAGAAAGCACAAGAATTAGGACTTAAAATTTATTCTTATCCAGAGTTTTTATATGAACAATCTAAAGATAAAACACGTGTAGTAATTGGTGGCTCTCATGGAAAAACCACCATAACTTCAATGATTTTACATGTGTTGAATTACCATGAAATAGAAGTTGATTATATGGTTGGTGCTCAATTAGATGGTTTTGATACGATGGTTCATTTAACTTCAGAAAATGAATTTATTGTTTTAGAAGGTGACGAATATTTATCAAGCCCAATTGATAGACGCCCAAAATTTCATTTATACAAGCCAAATATAGCTTTGTTAAGCGGTATTGCTTGGGATCATATCAATGTTTTTCCAACATTTGAAAACTATGTAGAGCAGTTTTCAATTTTTACAAGTTCACTTAGTAATGGTGGAATTATGGTGTATAATGAAGAAGATGAAGAGGTTAAAGATGTTGTTGAACAAACTGAAAGCCCAATAAAAAAGTATCCATATAAAACACCAAGCTATAAAATTATTGATGGAACAACATTTATAGAATCAACTTTTGGTGAAATGCCATTAGAATTTTTTGGGAAGCATAATTTGCAAAATATGGCTGGCGCAAAATGGATTTGTCAGCATATGGGAATTGGAGAAGATGAATTTTATGAAGCAATTGCGAGTTTTAAAGGTGCGAGTAAAAGATTAGAGAAAATAGCAGAGAACAAAAACACGGTTGTTTTTAAAGATTTTGCACACTCACCAAGTAAAGTTCAAGCTACAACTAACGCAGTTAAAAAACAATATAATAGTAGAGAAGTGTTAGCTTGTTTAGAATTACATACATATAGCAGTTTAAGTGCAGAGTTTTTAAAGGAATATAAAGGAGCTTTAAATAGTGCTGATAAAGCAGTAGTGTTTTATTCTCCTGAAGCTGTTGAAATTAAAAAATTAGAAACAATTTCATTAAGTCAAATTAAAGATGCGTTTGAACGAGATGATTTAATAGTGTATACAAACCCGGTTGAATTTAAAGAGTTTTTATTCAATCAAAAATTAGAAAACACAGCTTTATTATTAATGAGTTCAGGTAATTACGGAGGGTTAGATTTTAGTAAGTTTAAAGAAATAATTTAATTCTTCTTCCAAAAGAAAGGTGTTAATAAAATTAAGACTGTAAATAACTCTAATCTACCAATTAACATTAAAAAAGCACAAAACCACTTAGCGCCTACAGATAAATGTGCATAATTATTAACGGGACTAACAGAACCCAAAGCGGGCCCAATATTACCTAATGATGATGCAGCTGCTCCAATGGCTGATTCAAAATCTAATCCGAAAAAAGTTAATAAAATTGAACTCAATATAAATATGAGCATGTATAAAATAAAGAATGCTAAAATATTGTAAATAATATTTTTAGGTACTCCAGTTCCATCATAACGAATAGGAATTATGGCATTTGGATGTAATAATTTTTTAAATTCATAAAAACTATTTTTAATCATTACAATATGACGAACAATTTTAATACCACCACTTGTTGATCCTGCTGAACCTCCAATAAAAAATAGAGAAAACATAAGCATGGTTGCAAAAGAGCTCCACATGGTGAAATCGGCAGTTACAAAACCAGTTGTTGTTAGTACTGATGTTACTTGAAATACAGCATGTCTAAAAGCGCTTTCAACTTCACCCCAAGGTTTTGGGTGATGAATGTTTGTTACTAAATTAGGGTCTTGATAATTTACTATTATAACAGTTATTAAAATGCTTAAGCTTATAATTCCGAAGAGATAAAATTTAAATTCTTCACTTTTAAAAACCTTTCTAACTCTTCCTTTTAATGCAAAATAAGTTAATACAAAGTTAGCTCCTGCAATAAACATAAATAGGGTGATAATATATTGAATAATTGGTGCGCCATTCCAATAAGCAATACTTGCATTTTTTGTTGAAAATCCTCCTGTACTCATAGTGGCCATTGCATGGTTTATAGCATCAAACCAAGTCATTCCAGCAATTTTTAATAAGAAGAATTCTAAAAATGTTAGTAAAAAATAAATAAGCCAAAGTCTTTTGGCAGTTTCTGTAATTCTTGGATGCATTTTATCAGCTGAAGGACCTGGAGCTTCAGCCATAAATAACTGCATTCCACCAATACCTAATAATGGTAAAATTGCAACAGTTAAAACAATAATTCCCATACCGCCAATCCAATGTGTTGCACTTCTCCAAAATAAAATTCCTTTTGGCATTGCTTCAATATCCGTTAAAATTGAAGAACCTGTAGTTGAATATCCTGAGATTGTTTCAAAAACAGCATTGGTAAATTCAGGGATTGAACCTGTAAATAAGTAAGGTAAAGTACCTGTAAAAGTAAGCATAAGCCAACCTAAAGTAACAATAAGATATCCTTCTTTTTTTTGTAAACTTTTTGGTGCATTTCTATTAAAAAACCAACATAAAAAACCAATTATTATAGTTGTAATACCTGCTTTTAAAATGCCCCATTGTTCAGGTTCATTATGGTAATTACTAAAAGGATAAGCAATTAACATAAATACACCATTAAGCATAGATGTTAAGCCTAAGAAACTTATAATTATTTTAAAATTGATGCCTTTCATAGGTTAATTAAATAATTTTTCAACTTTATGAATTGCTTCTGGTAAACAAAAAACAACTGCTTTATCACCTTCTAATATTTGAAAATCTCCAAAAGTCATTAAAGCAATACCATCTCTAATAACACCAGCAAAAACACCTTTTTTTGTAAGCTTAATATCTTTAACTAATTTTTTTGTGACTGGTGAATTTTCTTTCACCATAAATTCTAAAACTTCAGCATCTACATTATGTAGATTGGCTAATTTTAAAACTTCACCTTTACGTACATGTTTAAAAATGGCACTTGCAGCTAATAATTTTTTATTAATTAATGTATCAATACCAATGGTTTGGGAGATATTAATATAATCCATATTTTCAACCAATGCAATGGTTTTTTTAACGCCTTTTGATTTTGCGACTAAGCAAGACATAATATTAGTTTCAGAATTTCCAGTAACAGCAACAAAAGCATCCATTTCGGCAATATTTTCTTCTTCTAGAAGTTCAACATTTCTACCATCACCTTTAATAATTAATGCATTGGGTAACTTTTCTGCAACTTCTTTAGCTCTAATTTTATCAGCTTCAATTAATTTAATACTAAAATTACCTTCACATAAATTTCTTGCAGCTTTTACACCAATTTTACTAGCGCCTAAAATCATAACATCCTTCACTCCAAATGGAGTTTTACCCATTAATTTATGCAATTTTTTTATGCTTTCTTTTGGAGTAGAAAAATAAATTTGATCATTGGCGCTATAAACGGTATTTCCTCTTGGAATTATAGTTTCATCACTATTTTCAGGTTTAATTGCAATAGTTATAAAGTCAATATCAGTAAAACGTTCTTTAGCTTCTTGTACTGTTAAATTTATTAATGGGGAATTGTATTCTAAAGTACTTCCCAAAATATTAAGCGTTCCGTTTTCAAACTCAATAGTATCATTAAAAGCAGATTGATGTAATAGCATTTTAATTTCATTAGCGGCTAATTCACCCGGAGAAATCATAACATCAATACCTATTTCAGCAAAATCAATATCTGTATTTTTAGAAAACTCATGATTTGAAATTCGTGCAATAGTTTTTTTAGCACCAAGCTTTTTGGCAATTACGGCTAACGTAAAGTTTGTGTTTTGAGATTCGGTTACAGCTAAAAAAATATCAGCTTTATCAATTTTAACCTCTTTTAAAAGTTTTACTGAAGTGGCATCTCCTTTTATGGTAATCACATCAATGTGGTTACTTGCATATTCAAGCTTTTCAGCATCCATATCAATTAGATAGATGTCTTGAGATTCAAAAGAAAGTAGTTTTGATAAATGAAAACCAACATCTCCTGCACCAACAATAATAATTTTCATGAGTTGAAATATTTTGCCAAATATATTACACTTATCTTTGAAAAAAAAATATTGTTATGAGTTATGAAGATAAAATAAGTTCTATAAAGTCTTGGGCTGAAGATGATAGACCACGAGAAAAATTATTGTTAAAAGGAAAGTCAGCATTATCTGATGCTGAATTAATAGCCGTTTTAATTGGTTCAGGAAGCAGAAGTGAAAGTGCTGTAACTTTATCTAAAAGAATTTTAGCTTCAATAGATAATAATTTGAATAAACTAGGGAAATTGTTAGTTTCAGACTTCATTAAATTTAAAGGAATTGGTAATGCTAAGGCAATTTCAATTATAACAGCTTTAGAGTTGGGAAGACGAAGAAGGCTTGAAGAAGCGTTAGAAATTCCAAAAATTACAAGTAGTACTGCTGTATTTAATATGATGCAACCTTTAATAGGTGAATTACAGCACGAAGAATTTTGGGTAATTTATTTAAATAATTCTAATAAAGTTTTATTTAAACAACAACTTAGTAAGGGCGGTTTAACAGGAACTTTAGTTGATGTAAGATTGTTGTATAAAAAAGCAATTGAATTGTGTGCTACAGCGCTTATTTTGTGCCATAACCATCCTTCTGGTAAATTACAGGCAAGTAATGCAGATAAATTAATAACCAACAAATTAAAACTTGCGGGTGAAACATTAGATATAAAAGTGTTAGATCATATAATTATTACTGAAAATGCTTATTTTAGCTTTGCAGATGAGAATATATTATAGCCTTATTTTTTAAATGAAATTATTAAGAAAGTATCAATAAATAAACAGGAATGCTACTAGTTTATACACATAAAATTACACCAAGAGTTAATTATATATTTAAACATTATTTTGTTAGAATATTACAAATTCCTGTTACTTTTACTACAAAAGTTGATGAATTTGTTGCGCATAGTGGACCAAAAATCACCTATTCAAAAGCACCATTAGGAACTGAGTTTTTTATTAGAAGCCATGATTTATTATTTGAACAAGGAATTAATGATATTGATATAAATATGTCTAAATGGGATGAAACACCTTGCTTTTTTACAGCAGGAGAAACATCAAGTATTCCTTTTGATATTTTTGCAGCGGGATTTTATTTAATTAGTAGATACGAAGAGTATTTACCTCATGTACAAGATGTTCACGAAAGATTTCCTGCTGAAGAAAGTTTAGCGGTTAAAAATAACTTTATTGAAAAACCTGTTATTGATATTTGGGCCTATAAATTTTTAGAATTATTAAAAGAAAAATTTCCAAATTATAAGTATACAAATAGAGCGTTTAACTTAATTTCAACTATTGATATTGATGTAGCTTTTGCATATAAACATAAAGGTATTGTTAGAACTATTGGCGGTTTTACGAATGATATTTTACACTTTAGAGTTGTTAATTTTTGGCGTAGATTATTATCAGTTTTAAATTTTAGAAATGACCCGTTTGATACTTTTAAAGAATTGCTAAAAATAAAAAAAGAACACAATGTAACTACCTTATTTTTCTTTTTAATAGGTGATTATACAACATTTGATAAAAATATTTCATCTTCAAATAGTAAATTTAGATCTGTGATAAAATCAGTAGCAGATTATGCTAAAATAGGATTACACCCATCTTATTTTACATTTAAGAATGTAGAAAAATTAAAAAAAGAAAAATTACGTTTGGAACATATAATGAACACATCAATTACATTTTCCCGTCAGCATTTTTTAAGATTAAGTATTCCTGAAACCTACCAGAATTTAATAGATTTAGATTTACAAGAAGATTACACAATGGGATATGCAAAAGTTGTTGGATTTAGAGCAAGCACTTGTACACCTTTCTATTTTTACGATTTAGATTTTGAAATTCAAACACCTTTAAAAATATTTTCATTTGCTTTTATGGATGTAACTTTAAAAGATTATATGAACCTTTCACCTGAAGAAAGTTTGCAAAAAATAGTAGAATTAAAAGATGCTGTTAAAGAAGTAAACGGAACTTTTATTAGCTTGTTTCATAATGAAACATTGAGTGAAAATGAAGTTTGGAAAGGTTGGAAAACTATTTATAAAACCACAGTTTTAGACTAACTATGTATGATTAGTTATCTTAAAAGACATGAATTAGATGAAGATAAATACAATAGCTGTATTAAATCAGCTATAAATTCTCGAATTTATGCTTATAGTTGGTATTTAGATATTGTTGCTGACAATTGGGATGTATTGGTTTTAAATAATTATGAGGCTGTAATGCCACTTCCTTGGAGATGTAAATATTTTATAAAATACATATATCCACCTGCTTGGACACAGCAATTAGGTGTGTTTTCAGAAAGTGAAATTGATGATAATTTAATTCATGAATTTATATATTCAATTCCAAATAAATTTAAAAAAGTTACCATTCAATTTAACGCTGGGAATGATATAAGTTTAAAAAAAACTGCAGAACGAACAAATTACATTTTACTCCTTCATAAACCTTACGAAAAGCTATTAAGTTCATTTAAAAATAATAGAACTTACAGTATTAATTTAGCTAAAAGAAATAATTTAACGGTTAAAAATTGCTCGTTTAATGAGTTGTTAAAAATTTCAAATGAAAAGGATGCCTATAAAATTTCAAAAAGTGCTATTGAGAGTTTAAAAAAACTTTCAAATTTTCTTAAAAAGAATGATAAAGGTTTTTTATTAGGAGTTTATAATGCAGGTGAACAATTAATAGGTGGTGCTATTTTTTTAAAAGAGGTAAATAGAATTAGCTATTTATTTTCGGTAGTAAATATAGAAGGGAAAAAGAAACAGGCTGCAAGTTTATTGCTTAATGAGGTAATACACAACTATGCTAATTCTTCATTTACGTTAGATTTTGAAGGTTCAATGATTCCTGGGATTGCTTCATTTTTTAAAAGTTTTGGAGCGCAAAAAGAATCTTATTTTTTGTACCAAAAACCATTTAAGTTATTTTAAAATATTAGTAATTTTAATGGAAGTTCTAAAATTTTTAGTTGGTGTAATTGGATATTCAAATAAGGATGTTTTTAATTTTTTATTTGTGTAAATAGCACACATTGTATTTGAAACATGGTAAAGATTATCTTTTAGTTTAGTAGGGATTCCATCTAAAATTGCAGAAAGTACTTCAGGACGAATAGTTTCAGGATTGTATGTGTAATCGTGCCAAACAACTATAGAATTTTCATGGGTTAGATGTTTAAAAACTTTTTCAGTATCATTTTTTATGTATTTATAAGTGTGATTTCCATCAATAAAAATCAAGTCAAATTTTTTGTTTAAAGCACTAAAATCATAATCTAAAGAATTGCCATAGAGCTGTGTAATATTTTTAGTTTTTTTTGAAAAAAAGCTGTGTAAATCAGCATATCTTTCTGATAATTCTAACTGTAACATTTCTTGTTTACTTAAGTTTAAGGTAAAGCACTCTTTAGCTGTAGAAGCAACATTAATCACACTTTCACCTCTCCAAGTGCCAATTTCAAAATATGAACATTCGTTAATTTGTTTACTTAATTCTTTTAATAACAGGATATCTGTTGGTAGTGATCCTCCTCCTAAATAAGTAAACACATCTAATGTGCCGTTAAAATTTGGAATCAACTCATTTATTTGAACTACAGGAAGTGTTGTTTTTGATGCATGTTTTTTTATAAGGTATGTTTCCCAAACATAATTATTATTAAGAATATGATTTATTAGGCTAGGTTTTTTATGAGTAAAAAAATAGCTTTTAAAGGTTTAGTTATTTTTTCATTATTTAAGAAATAGTACAATACTTTTTATAAAGGATTAGAAACCAAACATACGAAATTATACCTGTAAACCACATAATAAAAGCTGAGGTAATTGCAGCACCTTTAATTCCATAGGTTGGAATTAAAAAATAGTTACTACCTATATTCAATGCCAGTGCAGCACTTCCTATATAATAATTAATGTGTGCTTTACCAATTGATGAAAGTAAGTTGCCAAAGAGTCCTCTAAAAATTAGAATTCCGCAAACACCAATAATTAAAATTAAAAAAGTATCTGAAAATTTTATAAATGAACTGTCAAACAACGCTAAAAGTTGATGTGAAAAAAGAAATGATATTCCAATTATACCTAAACTTATAAAACTAAAAAACAGCATATATCTTTTAATATACTTAGTAATATATCTTTTGTCTTTAATTTTTTCGGTAAAAGCCACAAAATCAGTTTGTATAAAAACTTGAGAAAGAAATAATAAGCTAAACGGAATTAACGAAACATATTTGTATTGTGTTACAGTTTCAGCATTGTTTAATAAATACCCAATTAGTAAAATATCTATAGCAAAAAGAAATTGTGCTACACTTACAGCTAAACTTGCAAAAAACCCATATTTCCAAAAAGCTAAATCAGTAATGTTTAAAGAAACTTTTTTTGAATACTTAATGTTAAGTTTTTTAATAAAAAACAATATAGTTATGCAAGGTGTAAGCAGCAAGGCAATGGCATAACCTTTTGCATTAAAAAAGTAGCTTAATACAGAAACTGTAATAATTAATATAACATTATAAATTATTTCTAAATATGAAAAAGTTTTATTGTTGTGTTTTAATCTAAATTGAATTTTAATGATTGAAAGTAAATAATGAGGTATAATTATGAACGATAAAAAAGCAACATAATAACCTGTATTTTCAAATGTAAAAGGAATTAAAAAACTGCCTATTATAATTAATAACACAATTAATAAAGAAGCAATCATTCCTTTTTTTAAAACATAAACAAATAAACTGTCTTTTTCTTCATTAGTTTTTAGGAGAGCACCAAACCTAAGTAAACTTTGGTGTAATCCTACCCCTCCAAATGGAATTATAAATCCAATAATATTGAAAGCGAAAAGAACAATACCTAACTCTTTATTAGGTATTAATTGCAAAGCTATCCATGAAGCCGAAAAAGAAAGTAATCTAGAAATTATTGTAGCACTAAATACATAACCACCAGAGCGTTTTAAAAAATCTAATATGAAATATTGTATTTCTTTCAAATGTTTAAAATTTTAGTATAAATGTTTGAAAACGTTACGCTAATACTTTCAATCCCAAAATTATTTTCAGCATAATTATGCATTAATTTTTTATTGAATTTTAATTTTTCAGTATAAATTTTTAAGATAGAATTTTCTAAAGTAATTTCATCTTTAGGTTGTATTAAATAACCAAAATTTTCAGGAAAATATTCGCTTATTCCACCAACATCTGTAGAAATTACAGGTATGCCACACGCAAAAGATTCTAAAATTACACATGGTAAATTTTCAAAATTACTAAACAACACAAATACTGAAGATTTTTTTAAATAATTAGCAACCTCATTATTAGGAATTTGCCCAATATTTTTTATTGATATATGCTCTAGTTTTTCAAGTTGGACTTTATATTGTTTAGTGTTGTCACCAATTAAATTAAGTTTTAAGTTTGGAATTTTGCGTTGTAGATTAGAAATAACATTTAATATTCCAATAATATTTTTATGTTCATTACCCATATGTGAAATATGAGTTATTGTAAAATTTTTAATACTACTTTCATCAATATTAAAAATAGAGGTGTTAACAACATTAGGCACAGGGTAATAATTTCCTTTTAATCCTAAACTAACCATTTTATCTTGTAAGTTTTTTGATACAGGACAAACCATTGTTGCATTTTTAGTTATTATTTTGGTTACCATTAATTGTAAAAATCCAATTGATTTTTTACTGAATTTTTGATAGCCAGTCCAATGTTCAGAAATTAAATATTGTTTTTTTTTGAATAATTTTAAGTATAAAGCAATTAACCCAACAGGATATGTAATATTAAGATGTACCAAATTGAAATGCTTAAGAGTTTTAATAATTTTTAAATAAGATTTAAAAAAACGGAAAAACTTAAGAATTGGATTTTTAGAAGGAGAAACATATACAATATAAGTTTGAACATTATTTTTTTTAAATTCAATAATTTCTCTTGACTTTTCTAAATGCTCATCAGTAATTACATGTATTAAAGTTACTAGATGTTTTGTTGCAACAGCTTCAGCGTGTCGTTGAACAAAATCTCCGTTTGTTGGCGAAACTCTTGAAGGGTACCATTTACTTAAAAATAATATATGAAGCTTTTTATTCAATTTAATTCAACTTTACTTAACAAATATAAACACTATATTATTTCTGAGTGTTTAATAAATTTATATTTTTACTAAATGAAAATAAAACACATATTTTTCGATTTAGATCATACCTTATGGGATTTTGAAGCAAATTCTAATATTGCTTTCGAAACAATTTTTAAAAAACACCATGTAGGCATAGATTTACAAAAATTTTTAAATTATTACAGAGGTATCAATCAAAATTATTGGAGATTATACAGAAATGAAAAAATAACAAAAGAAGAACTTAGAATTGGTAGGTTAAGAGATACTTTTGTAAAGATAAAGCAACAGTTTGATTATGAGCTTATTAATAATTTATCAATAGATTATATTGAAGTATTACCAAATAACAATTTACTTTTTGATGGCACTCATGAAATTTTAGAACATTTGCATTTAAAATATAAGCTTCATATTATTACCAATGGTTTTAACGAGGTTCAATATAAAAAGTTAGATAACTCAGGATTAAGTAAATATTTCGATAAAATAATTACGTCTGAAGATGCAGGAGTAAAAAAGCCCAATCCAAAAATTTTCAAATATGCATTAGATTTAGCAGAAGCTACATCAAAAGAATCAATGATGATTGGTGATAACTGGGAGGCTGATGTTATGGGAGCTATAAATCACGGAATAGATGCAATTTACTTTAATTACGAAAATAAAAGTGTTGGAGAGAATATAAAGAGTGTAAATCAGTTAATAGAAATAAAACAATATTTATAAATAAAAAGTATTTTAGCTTTAAATTCAATTTTTATGAACCCCAACAAAATAATTTTAACATTGCTAGTGCTAGTATTAAGCTTGCAAAGTTGCACTAAAGATGTTGATTTTGATCAGATTGATGATGCAAGCATTCATACAACTTACATTGCAACTTTAATTTATCTAAATTTAGATGTTCCAAATTTTTTAAATGAATTAAATGAAGAAATTACGTTTTCTCAAGATCTTATTCAAGCGCCAATACCTACTGAAACAAGGGGTTATTTAGAAAAAATTGAATTTACTGTTTTAACCAATAATACTTTTGAAAGAAATTTTATACTAGATGTTGTATTTTACAACGAAAATAACCAACCAATTTACGTACTTCAGCCTCAAATTTTTATTGAAGAAAACTCTTCAGAAGTAACAACAATTTTAGAAATTCCAGAAGAAGATATAGCCATAATTTACGATACAGCTTATTTTGGTTTTACATTGGTGCTTTCTCAAAGTACAGATGGCAGTGTGCTTTCAGTTAACGGAACATCAACGTTAGAAATACAATCGTTTTTCAAACTTTTTTTTAATTATAAAAATATATGAGAAAATTAGTTATTGTAAGTTTTCTTGTATGTACACTTTCGTATGCTCAAAACAAACAAGTTTTATATGATTTTTCTAGTTTACCTCAAACATTACTTTTAAATCCTGGAGCTGAAGTTAACCATAAAATTCATGTTGGTATGCCTTTGTTTTCACAGTTAAGCTTTCAGGCTGGTTTTACAGGATTTTCAGTATATGATATTTTTGCTGATGATGGAATTGATATAAATGATAAAATAAGAAATGCTGTAAACAATTATGGCACAAGTGAATTTATGGCTTTAAATCAACAATTAGAGGTGCTAAATGTAGGTTTTCGTTTAAAAAATAATTCATTTTTAAGTTTTGGATATTACCAAGAGTTTGATTTTATAGCTAAATTTCCGCGTGATATTGTAGATTTATTTTATGAAGGAAATACAGATATAAACAGAAATTATTCCATTAATAAACTAGCTGCCAGAGCTGAGTTGTTTGCTGTTTTACATGTAGGTTTATCAAAAAAAATAAATAAGAAATTACAAGTTGGAGGAAGAGTTAAATTATATTCAAGTGTTTTTAATGCAAACTCAAGGCTAAATACAGGTTCATTTTTTACGGGAGTTGGAACTGACAATATTTACACTCAGCATTTAGATAATGTAGATTTTATGATGCAAACTTCAGGCGTATTTTTAGATGACGAAGAAGATGTAGATGGAAAATATGTAAAAGATAAATTACTTTTTGGAGGTAATTTAGGATTGGGTTTTGATGTTGGCTTTACATATCACCCAAAAAAACAATGGATAGTTACAGGGAGTATATTAGATGTAGGTTTTGTTAATTACTCTAAAAATGTAGAATCATATCGTGTAAAAGGAGATTATGATATTGAAGGATTTCAGTTGAATTTTGATCCTGATAATCCACAAAATTATTGGAATGACTTAAAAGACGAATTTGATGATAGTATTGTCTTAGACACACTCTATAAAAGCTATATTGCATTGCGCCCAATTAAATTAAATGGCTCAATTAGTTATTCTTATGGTCAAAAATATGACGATTGTAGATTTTTAATAGACCCAAATACGTATTTAAATAAAGTAGGTTTTCAATTCTATTCAAACGTAAGCGCTGTCCATTCTTATATGGCAGCTACATTGTTTTATGAACGAAGATTGGGTAAACATTTGCAAACAAAAATCACATACACTGCTGATCCGTATTCCTTTTCAAACATAGGAGTTGGGCTTTCAACACAATTAGGTATTTTTAACACTTATTTTGTAGCTGATAATTTACTAAGTTTAAATAATTTATACGATGCTAAAAGTGCTAGTTTTCAACTAGGTATAAATTTTATTATAAAGCATAAAAATTAGTACATTTACAATTACCAACATAGTATAATTTAATAGCATACATCATTATGAATAAATCAATTTCAATATCTTTTTTCTTCCTATTTTTTTGTTCAATACTAATTGCTCAAAATAGCATTAATTCATATAAATATATTTTAGTGCCAAAACAATTTGAATTTCAAAAATCTGTAGATCAACACCAACTAAATTCACTTACTAAGTTTTTATTTGAAAAAGCAGGTTATACAGTTTTATTTACCGATGATCAATATCCAGAAGATTTAGCTATGAATAGTTGTTTAGCTTTAAAAGTAAAATTAAATAACAATCCAAGTTTTTTAAAAACTAAAATGAATATAGATTTATATGATTGTAAAAATCATTTAATCTTTACAACAAAAGAAGGTGTATCTAAAGAAAAGGTCTATAAAAAAGCTTATTATGAAGCAATTCGTTCAACGTTTGTTGAGCTTGAAGAACTCAATTATGCTTATAAAGCCAAAAGTGAAAATACCGTTGTAGAAAAAGTAGTTGTTGAAGAACCAAAAGAAGTACCAATTAAAAAAGTTGAAAAGGCTATAACTGTTAAAGAAGTAGAAATTCAACCTGTTGTTAAAGAAAATGTTGCTGAAGTGAAACAAGAAGTTTCTGTAATTAAAAACCCAAACCAAATTGTAAAACCAGTTAAAATTAGCCCTAAAACTATTGAAGGAACCTTTAACTTTGAAAAATGGGGAATAAGTACAATTTCAAAAAATGGTAATGAGTTTAAAGTGGTTAGTGGTGATGAAAATTTTGAACTTGCAACAATTTACAAAACTTCAAAACCTACAATTTATATTATAAAATGGGTAACAACGAAACAACCTCAGTTAGTAGAAATTAATAATGAGGGAAATTTAAAAGTTGACACGAATTCAGGTTCCAAAATATATGATAGAGTACATAATTAAGTAAATTAGTGATGATTTTAAGACGATAAATCAATCAATAATTATACTTGTTTTTCCATAGTTTTTTTAGAAATTCTCTGAATGAATTTTCTCTTGTATTATTTCCCGGCTCATAAAATTTGGTGTTTTCAATTTCTGAAGGTAAAAATTCTTCTGTAGCAAAGTTAGTAGAATAACTATGGGCATATTTGTAGTTTTTTCCGTAATCTAATTCTTTCATTAATTTTGTTGGTGCATTTCTTAAATGTAGAGGTACAGATAAATCGCCTGTTTCTTTTACCAATGCTTGTGCTTTACCAATAGCTTCATAAGAAGCATTACTTTTAGGTGAACTTGCTAAATACACAGCACATTGACTTAATATAATGCGTGATTCTGGAAATCCAATAGTAGTAACAGCCTGAAAGGTATTATTAGCTAAAATTAGCGCTGTTGGGTTTGCATTGCCAATATCTTCTGAAGCTAAAATTAGCAACCTTCTAGCAATAAACTTTACATCTTCACCACCTTCAATCATTCTTGCCAGCCAATAAACAGCTCCGTTAGGATCGCTTCCTCGTATAGATTTTATGAAAGCTGAAACAATATCATAATGTTGTTCGCCAGTTTTATCGTATAAAACAGTATTCTTTTGAACTTTAGAAAGCACCAAATCATTGGTAATTGTTATAGGTTCATCTTCTGAATTTACCACCAATTCAAAAATATTTAACAATTTCCGTGCATCTCCACCTGAAATACGTAACAATGCTTCAGTTTCTTTTATAATTACATTCTTTTTTGAAACAATACTATCTGTTTTTAAAGCACGTTCTAACAATGCTTCTAAATCTGCTTTATTAAATGAATTTAAAATATATACTTGGCAACGAGATAGGAGGGCAGGTATTACTTCAAAACTAGGATTTTCAGTAGTTGCGCCAATTAAAGTAACCCAACCTTTTTCAACAGCTCCTAATAGTGAATCTTGTTGAGATTTACTAAATCTGTGTATTTCATCAATAAATAATATTGGATTTTTACTGGTAAACAAACCACCACTTTGTTTTGCTTTGTTTATAATGTCACGAATATCTTTAACACCTGAATTTATGGCACTTAATGTATAAAAAGGACGTTTAGATTCTTCGGCTATAATTGTGGCTAATGTGGTTTTTCCAATACCTGGAGGTCCCCATAAAATTAATGAAGGAATTACACCGCGTTTAATATGCTGTGTTAAAGCGCCATTTTTACCAACTAAATGTTGCTGACTAATATAATCATCTAAATTTTTTGGTCTAATACGTTCTGCCAAAGGTTCATTCATAGTGTAAAAATAAGAAATAATTTAGAAGCTATTTTAATTGTTGTTGCTTTGTTTTCTGACAATATTTCACAAACTAATAATTTGGACTTATATTTGAAATAGTATATGTATACTTTAAATAATGAGCGAAACTAATTTTACATACAAATCTAATGTTATTGGTATTCCATTAGTCACTATCATTTTAATTTGGGTTATCTATTTTGTTGAAATTAAGTTGGGTTTAAATTTTAATAATTACGGTATTTACCCAAAATCAATACTTGGACTAAGAGGTGTTATTTTATCACCTTTTATTCACAGTGATGCAACACACTTATTTAATAATTCCATTCCATTAGCGGTCATGTTAGGTTGTTTGTATTATTTCTACCAAAAGATTGCCAATAAGGTGCTTTTTATTGGTTTGCTAACCACAGGACTTTTAACCTGGATTATAGGAAGACCATCATACCATATTGGAGCAAGTGGTATTATATATTTATTGGTTAGTTTTGTTTTTTTTAGCGGTATATTTAGAAAGTATTATAGGTTAATAGCACTTTCTTTGGCAGTAGTTTTTTTATATGGAAGTATGGTTTGGTATATTTTTCCAACGGAAGAACGAATTTCTTGGGAAGGGCATTTATCGGGCTTTGTAACGGGTTTTATGCTAGCTTTTTTATACAGAAGAAAAGGGCCGTTACCTCAAAAATTTATCTTCACTAAAAATGAAGAGTTTGAAATGTTATTTGATGAGGAAGGTAATTTTAGTCCACCCGAACCTGTTGTAGAAGAAGAAAATGAATAGACTAACTCTTTTAAGTTAATTTTAGGAATTCATCTTTTTTGATATGCAAATAGATAATTGTTGATAAAAAAATAGCTAGAACGAGTATGTTTAGTTGCTGGTTTAGTATTTTTATACAATTAGTTAAAACGAATCTCTAAATAAAGAGTTTCTAGCATCTTTCTAAAAATTGTACAATTTTCTTTATATTATACTACATTATTTATAAAAATATACTACTATTTTCCGCTAAATAATTGTACAACTTTTCTAGATAATATCAAGACTTTTTCAAATATCTCTTGGCGATTTTACAAAATCGCTAAGTGTTAATCTTATTTTAAATAACATATTAAATTAGAAACGTCAATTTTTTTACAAGAATACTATATTTAAGTTGCTATTCTAACCGATAACTGATTTCAGAAACCTAACCCATCAACCCTTTATTCGTTGTCTGGTTGCTTCATATAAAAATGCTCCACATGCTACAGAAACGTTTAATGATGCAATTTCACCCAATAATGGAAGCTTCGCTTTATGAGTTACAACTTTTAAAATTGAAGGGTTAATACCTCTATCTTCCGAGCCCATAACAATGGCCGTTGGTAACGTTAAATCTATATCGTAAATTAAGTCCTCTGTTTTTTCAGTAGCAGCCACTAGTTGAATATCTGCAGCCTGAAATTGAAAAATAGCATCTTTTAAATGATCTACTTTACAAATTGGAATTTTAAAAGCAGCACCGGCTGATGTTTTTACGGTATCAGCGCTCACAGGAGCGTTTCCTTGTTTTTGAATTACAATTCCATCAACACCAGTACATTCAGCAGTTCTAATCATAGCGCCAAAATTACGAACATCAGACACTTGGTCTAATAGTAAAAATAAAGGTGTTTTTTTATGTTCTAAAGTCGTTGTAATTAGCGTGTCTAAATCGGCAAATTCAATAGGAGATATTTGAGCAGCAACACCTTGATGGTTACTGTTTTTTGATAATCTGTTTAATTTTTCAATTGGAACATGGCTTGTTGCAATATTATGCTTTTTAATCAATGAATTTAATTCAGAAAATAAGTGACCACTTAAATCTTTCTGTAAATAAACTTTACTAATTGTTTTTCCTGAATTTATAGCTTCTATAACAGCTCTAATACCAAATATTTTTGAAACCTCGTTTTCCATGGTGCAAATGTAGGGTTTTTGTGTGGTACGATTCTTGTTGCATGAATTAAAATTTTCAGGAACACTTTAAAAGTAATAGAACTTTGAAAATTATAAAAAAAACCATGGAAATAGTTAAATGCATATATTTAATTAAATAGTTGGCTTAAATTGTTTGTAGTACATTAACTTTTTGTTTAAGTTTGCTAGTACTATAAAATACACTATTGTTTTTGTAGTTATTTACTTAAAAAACAGATTATAAAGGATATATAATGAAAAAAAAATTACGCTACCAACTTATACTAATTGTTTTATTTTGCCTTCCATATACAGCCATTGGACAGGTTAAAAGTAATACGCCAAAAAGTTATCAGAAATCGATGAGATTTGTTGATTCTAATACTATTAATGAAGCTAAAGAAAAATTCATAATTGAATTTGGTCTAGATGATAACACTACTTTTATTGAGTTTCAATCTAATTCTGATAAAAAAGGAGGGATTCATAAAAAATACCAACAATATTATAAAGGTATAAAGGTTGAATATGGAACCATGATTGTTCATTTAAAAAATGGTAAAGTAAGCTCTATTAACGGAGAATTGTACAATCCTAAGGATTTAAATTTAGTTTCTAATTTAACACCTACAACTGCTTTAAATAAGGCGATTGCACATATAAGTGCAAAAACATATTTATGGGATTCTACAGAGCAGTCAAAAACAAATAATTATAAAAAACCTGAAGGAGAATTAGTCATTTTCCCAGTGTTAGAAAATGGGAATTCTATATTAAAACTTGCGTATAAATTTGATGTGTATGCAACTGTTCCAATAAGTAGAGGCTATGTGTATATTAATGCTTTTAATGGAAGTTTTTTGTTTAATGACCCAATAATTAAACATGTGAATAATGAGTATTCAACTCATGATGTTTTAAAAAAATCGAATTCTAATAAAAGTATGACTACTGCAATAATGTCTGCAGGAATAGCAGATACAAGATATAGTGGAAGCCAATCTATTGAGGCTAGGGCAGAATTAGATGGAACATTTACATTGAATGATGATATAAGAAATGTACACACATACAATGCTCAAAATTCACCAACTAATGGTACTTACCAATTTACAACTGTTGATTTTGTTGACGATGATAATGTATGGTCTTCTGCAGAATTTGACAATGCAGCAAGAGATAATGCAGCACTTGATGCACATTGGGGAGCAATGAATGTGTATGATTTTTGGAACATGTTAGGTAGAAATAGTATTGACGATGCCGGAATGGAAATGAGAAGTTATGTACATGTAGGAACTGATTATTTTAATGCTTTTTGGAATGGTTCAGTGATGTCATATGGAGATGGTACGCCAAATCCATTAACTTCAATTGATATTGTTAGTCATGAGATGGCTCACGGTGTAACTACTTGGACTGCAAATTTAGTTTACGCAAGAGAATCTGGAGCAATGAATGAAGGTTTTTCAGATATTTTTGGAGCAGCTGTCGAATTTTTTGCAAAAGGAACAGGTACAGATAGTAGCCCAAATGCTGAAACATGGTTGCTAGCAGAAGAATTTTGGCCAGGAGGTTATTTGCGTTCAATGAGTGACCCTAAAAGTAAAGGAGATCCTGACACATACAATGGTACAAATTATACAGATGCTACAAGTAATTGCATTCCAAGTAGTTCTAATGATTACTGTGGGGTTCATAGCAACAGTGGTGTATTAAATCATTGGTTTTATATTTTAGTTGCTGGTAAAGCAGGCACCAATGATGCAGGAGATATATATAATGTTACAGGAATTGGTATGACAAAAGCTCAAGAAATAGCTTACTTAACATTAAGAGACTATTTATCCCCAAATTCTACATTTATTGATGCTAGAAACGGAGCTATTGAAGTTGCTGCAAGTTTGTATGGAAGTAATAGTATTGAAAGACAAGCAACCCAAGATGCTTTTTATGCAGTAAATGTTGGTGATAAGTTTATTCCTTTTGATACTGATATAAATTTAGTTGAGTTTACAGAATTAGTTGATATTACTTGTGGAGGTGATGTTATTCCAAAAATTTTAGTTCGTAATTCAGGTGCTACGAATGTAATAAATACAATTCAAATCAATTATTCAATTGATGGCATTTCACAAACACCTTTTAATTGGAATGGAACTTTAAATATCAATGAAGAAGCAGAAATAACGTTACCAGCAATAAGTGAAGTAACAATTAAAACATATACTTTAGATGTAGAAGCTGTAGTTGCTGGAGATGGAGATGTATCTAACAATACTATAACAAGCCCATTTAGAGTTAATAGAAGTGATGGTACTCCTACTGAAGTCAATACATTTGATAATTTTCTTGTTGATTATTGGTTAACTTATAATGAAGGAGAAGGAAGTAATTTGTGGCTTATTTCTAGTCCAGATAAAACCAATCTTAATACAGTAACTTCAGGTGAAAATGCATATGTAACTAAAAAAACTGTAGATTATCCAAATGAGACAAAAGCTTATTTAATTTCTCCATGTTATGATTTAACAGCGTTTACAAGCCCGAAAATGAAATTTAATATGGCATTTCAACTTCAAGAAAATTTTGACATTATTTATGTTGAGTATTCTACAGATGCTGTAAATTGGTCGTTATTGGGAAGTTCTACAGATCCAAATTGGTACAATAGTAATCGAATTTTTGAAAGCGGTGAAATTTCTAGCGATTGTCAGAACTGCCCTGGGGGTCAATGGACAGGGACTAATACTGCTTTTTCTGAATTTAGTTATGATTTAAGTAGTTTTAAAAATGAACCAAATATAATTTTTAGATTTGTTTTTCATTCAGATGCAAGCGTTACAGATGAAGGTGTAGTAATTGATGATTTTGTTATTGAAGAACTAGGAGTTTTAGCTGACGATGATGGTGATGGAGTTCAAAACAGTTTAGATTTATGTGCTGCAACTCCAACAGGAGAAGCTGTAGATGCAGATGGATGTAGTGATTCACAATTAGACGATGATGGTGATGGAGTTTTAAACGATGTTGATAATTGTCCAGAAACTGCAAATCCTGGTCAAGAAGATGTTGATGGAGATGGGATTGGTGATGTATGTGATAATTGCGCTTCAACACCAAACGCAGATCAAGCAGATACTGACGGTGATGGAGTTGGTGATGTGTGTGATAATTGTCCAGATACAGCAAATGCAGATCAAACAGATTCTGATTTTGATGGAATAGGAGATGCTTGTGATCTTTGTGAAGGTTCAAATGATTCAATTGATACCGATGGAGATGGTGTTCCTGACGGATGTGATATTTGTCCAGGCTCTGATGATACAGTAGATGCTGATGGCGATGGTGTTCCTGATGGTTGTGATATTTGTCCAGGTAACGATGATTCTATTGATACTGATGGTGATGGAATTCCTGATGGTTGTGATAACTGTATTGATACTGTAAACAATGATCAAGCAGATGCTGATGGCGATGGTGTAGGTGATGTTTGTGATATCTGTCCAGGTTCTGATGATACAGTAGATACTGATGGCGATGGTGTTCCTGATGGTTGTGATATTTGTCCAGGTAACGATGACTCTATTGATACTGATGGTGATGGAATTCCTGATGGTTGTGATAACTGTATTGATACTGTAAACAATGACCAAGCAGATGCTGATGGCGATGGTGTAGGTGATGTATGTGATTCAACACCAAATGGAGATACAGATAATGACGGCGTTGATAATCTAGATGATTTATGTCCTGGGACACCTGCAGGAACACCTGTAGATACAACAGGATGTTTCGCATTAGTTTCAAATAATTTTAATGTTGAAGTTATTAGTGAAACGTGTCCAGATGAAGGTAACGGACAAATATTAATTTCAGCAATAGAAGATTACACATATACCACTACGATTAATGGAATTCCTTCTGAATCATTTACCAAAAATGATGATTTTAAAGTTGATACTTTAGAACCTGGAATATATAATTTATGTATTTCGGTTACGGGTCAAACATTTGTACAATGTTTTGATGTAGAGGTTATAGAAGGTGAACAAGTAGTTGCTGATGCAACAGTTAACTTTAGCAAAGCTGAAATAGAAATTAAAATGGGAACTGCACCCTATACAATTTATGTAAACGGAGAAGAAAGTTTTAAAACGAGCTCTCCAGTGTTTAATGTTGATGTGAAACACGGTGATTTGATTGAAGTTAAAACAGCAAAATCTTGTGAAGGTACGTTCTCAAAAACGATTGAGTTATTAGATGAAATAGTTGCCTATCCAAACCCAACCAATGGGATATTCGATATTGCTTTACCGGTTTCACAAAAAGAAGTAGTGATTGAACTGTATACGATACATTCACAGTTAATTTCAACAAGAACATATCCAATTACTTATGGTAATGTACAGTTAACACTTGAAAATCAACCAACAGGATTGTATATTGCAAAAGTAAAATTAGAAAGTCCAATAATACTTAAAATAATAAAACACTAAGAAGAGAAGAAAATGGAGCTTATTACTGGCGTGTAAAAGCAACTGTTATGAGAACGTTTCAAGTAGTTACTCAAGGTGAATGAATTTTTACGATGAAGAGGGAGCGACTAAACATATTCCTTTTGCACCAGAATTAGTTGCTCCATCAACAGCTGTAGTTTCAGAAACAAGCTTTTTACAAGCTATTGAAGTATCTATAACAAACTCATGGAACGTAGTTGTAAAAAATGGACAAGTATTGGACATTTAAAACTGATTGGTGTTTACTAAAGTAGGCTTATAGTTTGGTTTTTATATATTAATAAGTGATTAAACAATAATATCTAGACGCTTCTATTAAAACATCTAGACCTTTTTGTAAAAAGGTCTAGATGTTTTTTTATCTTTGTACGACTAAAATTAAGTATCTACTTAGCTGTTTGATAAATTTAAGAGAGATATTAAAAGATGTTTAAACATACAAATTTAAAAAGCCATAAATATGCCTATACCATTAAAAATTGTTAAAAAAAGAGATCCACGAGATATTACTTTACCTGTGAAATATTATGTAAGTACGAAAGCAACGGGAGAAATAAATTTTGAAGATTTAGCTCACAAAACATCTGAGCAATGTACCGTAACAAAGGCCGATTGTTATGCCGTATTAATTGCTTTAGAAGAAAACATTAAGGATGCACTTAGTTTTGGTCAAATTGTGCGATTTGGTACGCTAGGAAGTTTTCAAATTAGCATAAGCTCACATGGAAGCGAAACAAAAGAAGGGGTTGGACTTGCTGCAGTTAAAAGTAAACGTATTTTATTTAGACCCGATAAACGATTTAAATTATTTTTAAAAGGATTAAGTTTTACCAAAGCAGGATTTAAAGATTGAATGTAGGGTTTGAGTTTGTAGTTCTATACAACATATGTTTGCTTTATTTAAACAAAAAAACTTCCCAATTGGGAGGTTTTAAATATGTATAAACTTGAGTTATACATAAAGACTTCAGATTGTCATTTATAAAAGTTAAGGTAAAAACGGTGTCATTCCTGCGAAGGCAGGAATCTAAATGCATCCTATTTATGGATTCCTGCCTTCGCAGGAATGACAAAACAACTATAAAAAGCACTAACTATAACAATTTGCATTATTTCACGTATTGAACTCACGTTATAAGCTCTTATGGAGCATCCTATTTATGGATTCCTGCCTTCGCAGGAATGACAAAACAACTATAAAAAGCACTAGCTATAACAATTTGTATTATTTTACGTATTGAACTCACGTTATAAGCTCTTATGGTAGTGAAACTAAAGAATCTTTAGGTTTGGGAATTTAAAATTAAAACGTATTTTATGTAGACCCGATAAACGTTTTAAATTATTTTTAAAAGGCTTGAAATTTGCAAAAGTTGGTTTTAAAAATTGATTTTCAATTTTAATCATTTTTTATGACGGTCTCTTAATTGAGTTTAAAGAGATGTCATTAATCCCTTATATAATCAAGTAAAATGCAGCCATAAAAAAACCATCAAAAGCTAACTTTTGATGGTTTTTTAAATTAAGTTTAATCTAATTAAGATTAATATATATCTAAATTAAGATGTCTGTTTTGTATATATAACGTCCATTACTTCTCCAAAGGCACTTTCCCAATGTACAGAAATAGTTCCATCAGCATTTATAATACCATCAAAACCAATCCAGTCATCACAACAATTCCAAAAAGGAGATGTAAAAGCACCACTTATTTCATTACATGGAATTTCAAATGTAAATGGCACAGCTGGACTTCCAAAGCTACCATAATAATTTGGGTCAGGATAAATACCTCCAGTTGTATCGTCAAAAGTAAATGTTCCATCACCATTATCAGTAATAGTTACAACACCTTCATAATCAACTACACTACCTCCAAAATTACCACTTAAATCACCATTTGTTACTGTATCATAAGTCCCTGCTATAGAGCCATTGTCATTTGTTGTTATACTCTGTAATGTAGTAGTTTCAGATAGGAAAGCATCTGAAGTAAAATGCACTACATATATATCATATGTTGTATTATCACAAAGTCCATCATTTACAGTAATAGTAGCAGGGCTTCCAGTTACATCAAATGAACCACTAGCAATTAATCCACTAGCATCCCCATCAAATACATCATTGTTGCTTGGAGCATCACTTCCACCTTCTACAGCTACATAATATCCCTCTCCAGTTCCAGCTATATTTGCTGTAAATTGAAATGAGCTATTAGTAATGATACCTGACCCTAATGTTATCCCTGCAGGATATTCGTAGGTTGCAGTAGCGTCTTTATAATTTGTCTCCCCTTCTGGAGATTCACAGGAAAGTACTATTGTAAAAGCTAATAGTAAAAAGCCTATTTTATATATTGTATTTTTCATTAATATAAGTTTTTAATTATTAAAATTCAATAGTTTCAGTATATTCACGTAATACACCTCCATTTTGTATAAGTGTGTAATTAACTATCATTTTGTTAAGACAAGAAAAATATTGTCCTGAAGCACTAATATAATACGTTGGTTGAGGGTTTCCTAACCAAGTTGTATCAGCTAAGTATTGTTCTGAAATTGTAAATACTCCAGTAATAGGATCCATATCAACAATAACAGGTGCACTAGCTACCACAACTTCATTCCAATAAGTGCTGGCCAACCAACCATAAGCTAGTCCATCCATTAATAGATCAGTACCATCAAAAGAAGTTACTATTTGAGTTGGGTTTGGACCTTGACTACCAGTTGCATTGTCAGTACCAATCCAAGATATACCATCTAAACCTGCAAATGTAAATGCACAATCATCATCTGTTAATGTTACCGTTACAGACTTGTTAAAAGAATCTGGTCCTGGTAAACCAATTGAAACAGAAGAGTTAGTTAACGTAAATGTTAATACTTTATCTCCGTCTTCTTCAGAATTATCAATAGGTATAATTACAATTTTAGCATTTAACTGGCCAGCAGCAAATGTTAATTGAGATGAGTTACCTTCAATAGTATAGTGTACACCTTCAGTTGCTGTATCAGATGTAATAGTAAAATCTACAGTTACGTCTGTTGTTGCATTCTCTAGTGTATTTGCATAATTTACTACAATTTCAATAGGTGTTGTAGTACTCTCAAGAACTACTATATCATTAGCATTCTCCATTGCAATAAATGCATCTTCAGGAAAACTTAAAGAATCAAAAGTTGTGTCATTTTCATCACATGCACTAACAAAAAATGCTAGTACTGTAATGTAAATTAAAGATTTGAATATTTTTTTCATTTTATTTGTTTTAAAAGTTGTTGGCTTAATTACCATCCTGGGCTTTGTTCCATATTAGGATTTAAATTTAATTCCCCTATTGGAATAGGTACTTGAAAACGGAAATCACCAGCATTTAATGTTTGAAATACTGCAGGAACTCCTGTACCGTCAGCTAAATCACCAAACTCAGAACGTTCAATAGACATTCCTTTTCTCTTCAAGTCACTAAATCTAGATCCTTCAAAAGCTAATTCTAAACGTCTTTCTAAAGCAATTGCAGCTTTAAGAGCACTTCCAACTTCTCCACCTGAAGAAAATTCGAAATATCTTTCAGCTCTTACAGCATCTAAAGCATCTCTTGCAGGTCCATCTTGACCTAGTTCAGCTAAAGCTTCTGCTTTTGTAAGTAATACCTCTGATGCTCTAATAATTTTTGCATCAACAACACCAAGAGATGTAGTACTAATACTTGAGTACCATTTCATTACATGATTGTACATTAGACCATCAAAAAGGCTTGTTTCAAAATAACCAGCTAATCTAATATCTGATGCATCATATTGTTGAAATAATGCATAATCAGGAACATATTCATCCTTTATTCCATTAGCAGTTTGGCTATATGGAACTCCTAAGGTAACTCTACTTACGTTATTGTTTTGTAATTTAAAGATTACACCTGAAGGAACTTCAGAATCATTCCAGATACCAACAAAAGAATCTCTATCTTCTACGTCAACAGCTACTTCATTTGCAGCATCAATAGCATCTTGCCAATTACCCATATGCAAGTAAACTCTCGCTAAAATTCCATTCACAGCATCTTTTCCCATTTGGAATGTACCATTATCATCATTTACTAAAGTAGTAGCTTCTGATAAATCAGCCACTAAATTCGTATAATATTCAGCAACTGTAATTCTTGATGGTAAATCATTAACATCAGCTATTGTTACATAAGGCATAGCTAATGAAGCAGCAGCGTCACTAGATTGTGTAGGTATTTTAGCAAAATACCTTGCAATATCAAAATGAGCCAAAGCTCTTAAAGCCAATGCTTCTCCTTTAATATTGTTTTTAAAATCACCTTCATCTAATAGATCTATATTAGCAAGAATAAAATTAGCATCTTGTATAACTGTATATGCACTAGCCATATATGCCGCAAAACCTGTATTTGGGTCATATGCCCAATCATGTCTAAATTGCTGACTTAATCTTCCTTTTTGACTAATTATTAAGTTATCTGTCATTACATCAAATCCTTGAAGTGCACCTCCGTAATAACTACCAGATAGCATTGCTCTATACGCCCCTCTCACGGCGTTTGTAAAATCTCCTTCATTTTTGAAAGCCTCATCTGCGGCTATACTCGATGTAGGAAATGTTTCTAGCTGATTTTCACATGATGTGAAAGTCGCTAATAATATTAGTATTATAAAATATTTTTTCATTTTTCTACTTTTTTAAAATTGAATATCAACACCAAATACGTACGATGTTAACGTTGGGTAACTGTTTAAACTAAATTCACCTGGAATTATACCTCTTGTACCAGTTGTTTCTCCAGAAGGGATTCCAACTTCAGGATCTCCTTTATACCAAGGTGTGTATGTCCATAAATTTGTACCTGTTACATAAAATTTAACTTGAGATAAAGGTGTTTTCTCAATAAATTTTGAAGGAACTATATATCCTACTTGAAGGTTTCTTAATCTAATATAATCACCTTTTTGTAAAAAACGTGTACTTGCACCATTTGCTTCATTTCTAAATGGATTATTAGATGTTGGATCTGGTAAAACATTTACGTCACCAGGTTGTTGCCAATAGTTAAAAGCATCAACTCTTTGATTGCTATTAGCACCAGTACCATCTGAAAGTAATTGTTGTTCAACTACGTTCATGATATAATTACCTCCTTTGTAATATAAGTCAGCATTTAAAAAGATACCTTTATAAGTAAGACTTGTATTTATACCACCATCAAATTTAGCGAATGGAGATTTACCACTTAAAAATACTTCATTACCATTATTACTTGTTGTAATATTGTCATCTGTATCTAAAAATAATGCTTGTCCGTTTGCAGGGTTCACACCAGCATATCTTGGTAAAAAGAATGTGTGAACTTCTTCACCAACTCTAAGACCTGTATAGAAGTTTGATGTTGTAAATAAGTCATTATCGTCAGCAAGTTTTTTAACTTCATTGTCATACAAACTTAAGCTTGCACCAACATTCCATGTAAAGTCTGCATTTTTAATAACATCACCTCTTAGTTCAAATTCAAATCCTGAATTTTCAATTTCACCTATGTTTTTAGTTATTGCACCACCACCTTGAGTAAGTGTAATAGGTACATCTAGTAATAATTCTGAAGTTGTTCTTTTGTAATATTCAAAAACACCTGTTACTCTGTTGTTGAATAAAGCGAATTCAAGTCCTGCACCTATCGTAAAATTTTCTTCCCAACCTAAGTTTGGATCTCCAAATTGAACAGGAACTGAAGTATTTTGACCATTATAAGCACCAAATCCATATAATGTTTGAGATGGGTTTAAACCAATTTGATCATTACCTGATGTACCTGCAGATATTCTTACTTTTAACATATTAACTGTATTGCTTAATTCACTAAAAAAGCTTTCGTTGTGAATATTCCAACCGGCACTTGCACCCCAAAATGTACCGTATTTAGTATTTGAACCAAATCTAGATGAACCATCTCGTCTAATTGTTGCATTTAAAATATAAGTATCATTATATACATAATCAACACTAGTAGCAATAGAGAATAATCTATTTGTAGAATTATTTCCTCCAACTGCTCTAGGATTAGAACCAGCATCTATAGTAGTAGGACCATTAATAACAAAACCATCAGCATCAGAAGTAATTGATTCAAAATTATTTTGTTGGTATTCACTTAATACTGTTACATTTAAATCATGTTTTTCATTAAATGTTTTAGTATAAGTTATTTTGTTTAAGAAATCGGAAGTTAAAGAAGACGAAGTAAATACTGAAGATCTTCCTGTTGGTGTTCCATTAAAAATCATATCCAATGCAGAACCGGCATGTAATACGCCTCGGTTTGTTGTTTGAATATAACTACCACTTAATACAAAGTTATAGTGTAGGCCTTCCATTAATCTTACGTCAGTTCCAAAAGAACCTATCCATCTGTTATCCGTATCATTATCTTCGTTAGCACGTACTTGGGCTAGTGAACTTAAACCTTGATGCGTTGGATTGTAAGTTGGTAATCCTCTTCGGTTAGGAATAAAATCTCCGTTTGCATCTAAAAGATAAACAGGCTCATATGGATTAAAGGTAAAACGACCAACAACTGGACTTTGGATGTTGTTACGGTCTCTTGAATCTTGATCTTGTGTAGTTGAAAAAGAAAGTTTCGTTGAAAATTTTAACCATTCACGAGCTTGGTAGTCAACATTTAATCTTGCTGAAGTTCTTTCAAAAGCTTTTTCAATTAACTCAACAATACCTGTATCTCTATCATTAGCTATAGACATGAAGTAACTTAAGTTTTCTTCACCACCTCTTACAGAAAAGTTAAGAGACGTTATTTCACTCTTTTTTAATAAATCATCTGTCCAATCATGGTCATTCGCTAATAATTCATTCCATTCTGCTTGAGAAGTGATCCCTGCTCCAACACCAACTCCAATAGCTCTTTCATATTCTAACTTTTCTTGGGCGTTCATTACCCTAAAGTTTCTTTTAATCTCATCAGCTTCCCCATATTTTGAAGAGAATTTAAATACTGCTTTAGAATTTTTCTTACCAATTTTAGATGTAATTAAAACCACACCATTTGCACCACGAGCACCATAAATAGCCGTACTTGCAGCATCTTTTAATACACTCATTGAAGCAATGTCAGCGGGATTAATACCAATAACATCTTCTTCATCTACTTGAACACCATCTAATAAGTATAAAGGCTCATTACCAGCATTAATAGAACTAATACCTCTAATTCTTACAAATGCAGCATTACCAGGTTTTCCATTTTGAGCAACAACTTGTACACCTGTAGCAGCACCCTGAAGTGCATTGTCAATACTAACGGCATTGTTTTGTCTATCTAATTGTTCAGAGCTTACGGTAGAAATTGAGGAAGATAAAACGCCTCTTTTCTTAGCACCATAACCAGTAATTACAATTTCTTCTAATGCTTCTGCATTTTCTTGCATAATAGCATCAATTGTATTGGAACTACCAACTGTTTTTTCAACAGTTTGCATACCTAAAAAGGTGAATTTTAGTATGTCACCAATATTGGTTTTGAGAGAGTAATTCCCATCAAAATCTGTTTGTGTACCAGCATTTGCGCCTTTAATTAAAACGGTTACTCCTGGAAGAGGGCCGCTTGAATCGGAAACTGTACCGGTAACTGTTTTTTCTTGTGCAAACGAAAATTGCACTACTAACGCTAATAAAAGCGTTAGAAAACCATTAAACTTTGTTTTCATTGTATAATTATTTGAATTAATTACGCCAAAAATCTTAATTATTTGTTAATAATGCAACTTTAAGATGTTAAAAAAAATGATTTTATACAATTTTTTTGAAATTTTGATGCGGAAAATTTAATTTTAAAGTGTAAGATTCCATTTTTTTTAACAATTTATAGGTTTCATGGTTTTTTTGTAACTTGCTAAAAAATATTATATAGAATGAAAAAAGTTGTTTATTTAAGTTTATTAATGGGGTGTTCTAGTTTAATGGCGCAAAATGGAGATAACCTGCATAGGGAAGATAAAGGGTCTGTTATTATTACTAAAAATTTAGAAATCAAGGGAAACGATTTTATTTATGATGAATGGAATAGAGGCATGCTAGTTTTAAACGATAGTATTTTCTCTAAACAAGATTTTTTAAAATTTGATGTTTTTAAAAATCGTGTATTCATTAAAAAGAATCAAGAAGAGATTGAAATTCAAGATCGCTCACTTTCTGGCTTCTCTATTATTGAAAAAGAAAGAAATTTAAAACATGATTTTGTTAAATTAAATTTAAGTCATTTTAAGAGTGGAATTGAAGATGGTTTCTACGAAATAGTCTTTAATATTCAGAATACGAATTATTTTATTAAAAAGAACACAAAAATATTGTTTGATCCAAACAGAAGCAAAGGGAGTCAAACTATTAATAATTTTCCACTTGAGTACCAAGATAAAACATTTTATTTTATTAAAAATTCTGAAGGCTTATATGTTAAAGTTAGGTTGAAGAAGAAGGATGTTAAATTAGTATTAGTTAATCATAGTAAGCTAATTGATGGTTATATGAAATCTAAAAAATTAAAATATAATAAAGAAAGTGATGTTGTTAAGTTAGTGAACTATTATTATTCTTTATAAGCTTCACTTCTTAGGTTCTAGTTTTTTGTTACCGTATAGGTTTCAAATATTTGAATCATTCGTTTAAAAAAAGCCTTACTGTTGTTTAACAGTAAGGCTTTTTTTGTGAATAAGACTATTTGTGTTTTGCGAATTAAGAGGGTAGATTAGCTTTGGTTTGTAGATTTAACTGAATTCTTAGCATACTGTTATAGCATATAATAAAAAGTTAAATAGTTAGTCACTATAAATAAAAAAACCACCTGTTAAATCAGGTGGTTTTAAATTTATTTTGACTAAATTTTATAATTAGTCTTCAAGAATAACTCTTTCTTGGAATGCAGGACCCCAAGCTGTACCGTCAAACCCCCAATCATACCCTGGTTGCTCATAACGATAGTTAAATACTAAATAGCCAGTACAGTCATCAATATAACCACTTCCTGAAATATAGTAAGGAGGTTCAGCTTCACCTTCATAAGTAGTTTCTAAGTACAATTGCTCTTCAACAACAAAATTACCAGTACTCCAATCAACATCAACTATGAAAGGGTGGCTTGTAATTATTGGTTCTCCCCATGCATCTTCCATCCATTCAAATCCAACACCATCCATCATAAATGTGTCCTCATCTAACCAAGTTTCTACTTGCGTATCATAATCCCAAGAATCTGCTCCATACCAATAATCTCCTTCGTAATTTTCTAAATCTACAGGTCTTTTAAATTCACCTACAGGCGTTACAGTATATACTTCGCCAACTTTTACAATTTGAGCCATTACAAAAGATACAGACTCACAATTACTCATTGAGTTTAATGCAGCTCCATAATTAAAAGTCATATCTGTAATTACACCAGCTTGGTAAAAAGATACACTTAAATCTAAGTCTCTATCAAGATCGTCATTTACATCGTAGAAATCTGCTACAACGTAGTATGTCCCGTCAGGTGTGTCACTATTAACTACTAATGTTTCAAAACCGCTACCATCTGCATCATCCCAAACTTGAGAATTATCAGCACTTTCAGTTAATAGTAATCTTAAATCTGCAAAATCAGTAGGGTCAACTTCAACACCTGATTGATCAGTTGTTGTTTGCGTTATAGCCCAACTTAAATCTATTGCAACATCACTAGCTGTATAGTTTAAGATGGTGAATTCCATAGTAGCAGTAGCTGTAGAAGCATTTGCTGTTTGGTTATCTCCAACTTGTATAGTTACAGTTTCAGTTTCTTCAATAAGTTCGTCAGCAAGAACTTTAATTTCTCCTGTTGCTGAAAGTGCTCCAGCAGGTATTACGATAGTTCCGTCAACAGTGTAATCACTACCTGGAGTAGCATCACCACCAATTTGAGATATAAACAATTTAACATCTACTAACTGAGTTGCACTCAAAGTAGCTGTAAATGTATATACTTGGTCGTTTTCTATAAAGGTTGCACTACTCACCTCAGTCGCAACAGATAAAGTTGGAGACGTAGGGTTTAATGTAGCAAACCCAGTATTTTCTTCCTGATCACAACTTACCATAAATAGACCTATGGTTAACGCAGCCACAAACGAAAAAATACTTTTATAATTTTTTGTTGTCATTTTTTTCATTTTTAATTAATTAATCTACTTGTTTTTGCATTTTTTCGTAGAACTCTCTAGTAGCTCCAACACCTCTAAAGTAACCTACACTAAACTCAAGAATATCTTCTCCAGTTTCGTCATTACGTGTAGCTTGATTGACAGGTGTTATAGATTCAAATGTATAATCTCCACCTGGAGTAATCATAATTGGAGAACCATTTAATAATACAGCAGTATCTGTTAAATCTTCAGGTAATACTTGAATAGCACCAGTTTCATTATCAACAGTAAAGTAATAGGTATTATCTGACCAGAAAGCCAAACCATTATGTTTGTAAATACTAGCATCAATAGATTCAATAACAAAGCTACTACCATTCCAATCACCGTTAAAACCTCCTGAATTCCAATAAGCACTTTCTAACACAGTATAAGTACCTGCAAATCTCGTAGAAATTGTAGCTTTAGTACTTGCAAAGTTTAAATGTTCTCCTTCGCTTGTTGTTACATAGTAATCCATTTTCCAAAAATCACCAATTTGATAATCTCCATCAGAATCTGATAATGGGTTGCTATCAGCACCAATTAAACCGTCAATTAATTCATTAAAAGTAAAACTGTAATTCACAAAACTATTTTGATCACCTGTTACAGGTAAAGTTTTAAAAGTCTCAACCGTGTTAGAAGAAAAAGTACCACTATGGAAAGTTTTACTTACTCTAATACTTGTTGTTTTTATAGCTCCTTGGTAGACACGAATACTAGCTGAATATGGGCCAGGATTTCCTACTACGTAGTTTACCGAAGTGTTCTTAACATCTAACAGACCACCTTCTGCAAAGTTTCCGTCAGGATTATCAACATTTAAGTCATCATCATTACAAGCAATAAATGTAACTAATGATAAAAATAAGATGCTTACTATTTTTATTGTTTTCATATTTAATATTATTTTTAAAATTAATCCATCCACCAAACTGGTGTTGTTAAATTATCTACACCTTGAGCAGAAACTGCATCGTTATAATTAGCAGTATTTAAAGAAGCTTCCAATGTTGGATAATTATATCTAGAAGGAATTTGATTTAAATCACCTTCTAAAGCTGGCTCTAATTCAGGGTATCCAGTTCTTCTATACTCATTCCAAGATTCTACACCTTGTGTAAATAAAGAAATCCAATTTTGTGTAGCAATTTGCTCTAATGCAATTGCTTGGCTTCCAGTGTTTAATGATTTTTCAGACATAAAATCTGCAATATCTAAAGCGTCAACTTCGTTATATTCTAAAGAAGCAGTAATTGCTTCTAAGTATAAAGCATTTGCATCACCAGAGATATATTCTTTTGTTACAGCCTCAGCCATTAAGAATTTTAATTCTGGGTTAGACATAAAGAAACCTGGTAATTCAGGACGTAAATAGAAATCACCTAAAGCAGATACGTTCGTGTAATTCCAATCGTCACTAGGTACATCAGCTAAACCAGAAGGTTTACCTCTATACTCATCATCTTCATTTAAGCCAGCATAAACAGGTAATCTTGGGTCATTATCAGCATCTAATCTTGTAACCATTGCTTCATTAATTTTCCACTCACCTCTAGTTCCAAAAACTATTGTTTCATACAATGGGTTTGCACTAGGATCAGCTCCTAAATATATTAATTTTGCTTCATCAGCATTGCTGCTAAATAAGTTGCCAGCGTTCACCAATGCTTGTAAGTCTGCACCTACACTCATTTTAGCTGAAGCTCTCATTAACATTCTAAATTTTAATGAACTCGCAAATTTCTTCCATAAGCCAGAATCTCCACCATATAAAATGTCATTTGTTCCGTCTATTGTTCCTCCAGTACCTAATAAAGCAATTGCTTCATCTAGCATAGCTAAAGTACCAGTATACACTTCTTCTTGACTATCATATTTAGGAGCAATAATACCTTCAGAACCTGCTTTGATTGCTTCGCTAAAAGGAATTGCACCATAAACATCAGTTAAATATGCATATCCATAAGCTTGCAATGTTAAAGCAACACCCATCATATTGTTATTGTTTTCAGATACAGCAATAGTATACATTGCATCAGCATCAGCAATTACAACTGAGTAATAAGTATTCCAAACTCTTGAAATAATTGATTGTCTTGGAATATATCTTGCCTCATCATTATATTGCACTTTTGCAAATTGTTGAGACCAACAAGCTCCCATATCTCCACCAGTAAAAGTACTGTAAGATTCATTTTGAGCTGCTCTAACAATACCAGGTATTAACAGATCAGAAGGAACTGCTACTGGGTTGTTAGGATCTTGATTTATCTCTTCAAAATCACTGTCACAACCAACTGAAACCAGTAGGCTGAAGAAGAGAATTGTTATAATTTTAAATCGTTTCATATTTTAATATTTTATAATGTTAGGTTATAGCTTTAATTGAATATTAAAACCAAGACTTCTAGCCGACGGTAACTGTCCAAATTCCTGACCTTGTTCTGAGTTATCATCGCTAAATGAAGATTCAGGATCAATATGTGGAGCATTTTTATGTAATATTGCTAGGTTACGACCAACTAAAGAAAAACTGATATTTGTAAATAATGTTTTATCAATTAATTTTTTTGGTAATTTGTACGTTAACATTACTTGTCTTAATTTTACATAAGAAGCATCAAATACAGAACTTTCAACAATACTATTTGAATAAGCTCTTTTGTTATAGCTTTCTGAAGATACAACAACTGTATTTGGTACATATGCACCATCAACTAACATAACACCATCACCAACAATACCAGTTTCTCTACCAACTATAGTTTCAGCTAAAACACCTGCATATCTACCCCAAGTATTTGTCATTGTGTAAATATCTCCTCCAATTTTTGCATCAATTAAGGCGTTTAAACTTAAGTTTTTGTAACTAAAAGTAAAGTTAGCTCCACCAGTCCAATCAGGTGTAATATTACCAAGTACTTTTGTTCCTGTAGCAATTACTGGCAATCCATTTTCATAAATTACATCACCTGCTGGGCTTCTTTCAAAGTAAGTACCAACAATTGAACCATAAGGTAGTCCTTCTCTAGCTTCTAAAGTCATAGACCATTGTCCACCTAACACTAAAGATTCTAAACCTCCTAAAGAAACAACTTCATTTGTGTTTTTTGCAAAGTTAAGATCTAAATCGAATTTAAAATCTCCTTTTTCAACAACAGTTGCACCTAATTGTAATTCAATACCTTTATTATTCATTTCACCAACATTAGATACCGCATTAGTATAACCTGAAGCAGCAGTTACTTGAACTGGTACAACTAAGTTTTCACTAGTTTGGTCGTAGTATGTTGCATTGAAGCGAATTTTGCTATTTAACAATCTAACGTCTAAACCAAATTCAGTACCTGTTGTAGATTCAGATTTAATTGTAGGATTGTTTAATGTTCCTGGTAAGAAAGCAACTGAGTTACCTCCCCAAGTTTGAGTAGATAAAGAAAAAGTTGGTTCTAATTGGTATGGGTTTAAAGCTCCAATACCTCCAACTTCAGACCATCCACCTCTTACTTTTAAGAAAGATAAAATATCTGAATCTACTTCTATCATATCAGTAATTACTGCAGAAGCTGTAACTGAAGGGTAGAAGAAGTTATTATCATCAATTGGTAATAAACTAGACCAGTCATTTCTTCCTGAGAATTCTAAGAATAAGTAGTTTTTATAAGAGAACTTACCAAAACCAAATAAACTATTAATTTTTTGCTCAGAATATTGATTGTTAACTACCCAGCTGCTTCCAGCTGCTAAGTTACTTACATTGTATAAGCCTGGCAATTGAAGTTGTGGTGCAGCAGTAAATGCTAATTCTGATTTACGGTACATTGAGTTTCCACCTAAGCTCATTTCAAAAGCTAAATCTTCCGTAATTTTAGTATTATAAGACACAATTACTTCTGAATTTGTTTCTGTATAGCTACGGTTAGTTTCAGAATAATATCCATTAGGAGCACTGTTACTTCCAAATGCTTGTCTGTAATTTTGTCTTGTATTCCAAAAGTTAGTTCCTACTTTACCACTTACATTAAATTGATCATTAATTTCGTAGTTCATAGCTATGTTACCAACAACTCTATCTCTGTTGTATGCTCTTGTATTTGTATCCAATACCCAGTAAGGGTTGTTTTGGAAAACTGTATTCCAGTTTAAAGGCGTACCAGCTGCTGCAGTTCCTGCAGGAGATAATGGTAAGTTTTGCCAATCTTTTAACGCAGTAAAATCAACGTTTCTACCAGACCAAATCATTTGTTGAACTGGATTTTCATTGTTATAACCCTGTGTTACAAAGTTATCACTTTTAGAACGAGTATAGTTAACATCAAATGAAGTTGTTAATTTATCAGACATTGTATATGTAGATGAAGCACCTACTGAAAAACGTCTAAGATCTGTATTAGGTACCATACCTGTTTGGTCCATTGAACCAACTGATAATCTGTACCCAACATTTTCTGCTCCTCCTGTAAATGAAATACTGTTATTTAAAGTAACACCTGTTTCAAAGAAGTTTTTAATATTGTCTGGTTTAGAAACCCATGGTAATGGAGCTCCGCCAACAGTGTATGAGTTCCATTGAACAAATTCTAGACCAGCATCTAAAGGAGGTCCCCAACTTTCATCAACACCACCGTCACCAGTTGTACCGTCAACCCAATGGAAAAAGTCTTGGTTACCACCTTGACCATAAGAGTTTTGGTAGTTAGCCAACATTAAAGGATCTTCAATAGACATTGTGCTGTTGTATGAGATACCTAAACCTTGTCCTTTTCTACCTGTTTTTGTTTTAATTTGAATAACTCCATTTGCAGCTCTAACACCGTAAAGTGCAGCAGCAGCAGGTCCTTTAAGAACTGAAATAGATTCAATATCATCAGCGTTAATATCTGAAATACCATTTGGCATATCAGCACCACCACCTGAATCAGAACTACCGTAGTTACCGCTTTCTAAAGGCACACCATTTACCACATACAATGGTTGGTTATCACCAGTAATAGAAGAAGCACCCCTAAGTATAACTCTTGAAGAAGATCCAACTGCACCAGAACTATTTGTAATTTGTACCCCAGCAATTTTACCTGACAGAGAGTTTACAATGTTAGTTTCACGTGCTTGTGTCATTTCCTCACCGCCAACTTGTTGAACGGCAAACGTAGCTGATCTCTTCTCAACTTTACGTCCAAATCCTGTTACCACAACTTCTTCTAATGCTTCTGCGCTTTCTTTCATAGAAACATTAATACTGTTAGATGTGCCAACGGTTCTTTCAATTGCTTCCAATCCAATAAAACTGAATTGCAATACATCACCACTACTGGCTTTAATTGAATAGTTACCATCAAAATCTGTTTGAGTACCAACATTGGCACCTTTAATTAGAACTGTTACACCAGGTAATGGTCCGCTTGCATCGGATACATTCCCTGTAACAGTTTTTTCTTGTGCAAAAGATATTTGCACCATAAACGCTAGTATAAGCGTTAAAAAACCATTAAACTTTGTTTTCATTATATAATTATTTGAATTAATTGTGTCAAAAATCTTAATAATTTGTTAATATTCCTAACTTTTTGGTGTTGATTTCTTAAAATATGTTAAAATTCATTAGTGTTTGTTAATAAACCCATGATATATGTTAAAAAAAAATTAAAAATTTCTTAAAAAACGTATTAAAATGTTAATGACCTATTAATATAGATGTAGATTTTTTAAAATAGTTGCGTTAAAGTTGTAGATATGTAGGTTCTAGTTATTTTTAGTTTGTTAAAAAGGATATGTTATCTTAATGTGAACTTTTGAATTGTTAAAATTAAAGGTGTTTTCACTGCTTTTTCCAATAACGTAACTTAAATTTAAAATATTATTTTTTGACTGTAAAGAATATCCCAAACCAATACCATAAATGTTTGTTGTGGAATTTGTAACAGAATCTTTAAAAATAGCAATATCAGTTATTGAATATATATAAGTTGTTGGGTTTATTACATAATGATATTCAAAATTTGTGACGGAGTAACTAGGGGTAAATACACTTTGCTCATCAAAACCTCTAATTGAATTTGCTCCTCCAATTCTAAACAGTTCGTTTTGTAAAATAGTTGGGGAGTTTAAATTTTCATAAGTGCTTTTTAATAAAAGAAAGTGCTTATGGTTTAATTCAAAAAGGTAGTGTGCGGAAAGTTGAATTTTATCTTGGCTTGTTTTGTTGCCATTAGTAAGTTTACGATTTCCTGTTAAGTAGCTAGCATTCGCTAGAAATTTTGGGTGAAAATTTAAATGTTTACTATTTAAGGTTTTGTAAGTGTATGATAAGCCTATAAAGGTGTTTTTGAAATCTTGAATTTCAACTATGGAATTTGAAGTTAGTGAGTTTGAGTTTTCACCACTAACTAATGCTTCAATACTATTCCTGTTATTGAGACTGAAATTGATATTTAATTGCGATTTTGTATTTATATATGTAGAGTCTTGTTTGTAAATTGAAAACGCACCCGAAGAGCTTAAAGGTGTGCTATATATATAAGGTGTATTAAATTTTAAATTTAAGGTTTGGGTGTTTTCTCCACTGTTTTTCCATTTTAAGCTAAATGTTTCTCCTTTATCAAAAATATTATTTAATGTCAAGTCCACATATCCGTTAAATTGTAGTTTTTTACTGTTTTCTTTAGTTGAAAACCCAATAACACCATCAAACTTATTAGTTGATTTCTTTTTTAAATAGAGGTAAACAGTTGTGGTATCTTTGGTAAATAAAACTGCAGGTTCTTTAAGTTGTGTTATAAATGGAATTGATTTTATTGAATTGCTTAATTTGTGTAAGGTGTTTAAATTAAAGGTAGCTTCATTTGTTAAATTTAAGTATAGGTGTATATATTTTTTAGGAAATTTATCATAACCTTTAACCAGTACCTTATTTATCTTTCGTTTTTCAGAAATATCTAGGTGAAGTTGAGCTGCGAAGTTATTATTTTGCTGTTTTAGGTTTGTTAATGAAGCTTTTGTGAATGAGGCCCCTTTAGTTTCAAAATAATTCACTATAAAATTTAATGAAGTTTCAATTTTATTTGTTGAAACTTCAAAATAACTGTCAGTGTAATTAGAAGTTATATTACGTAGTAATTCTTCATCCACTAATTTTTGAGTGTAATAGATTCTAATTTTTTCAATTTTATTATTTAAAGTGTAAATACAGGTGAAGGTTGAATCTTTTAATGTTGCTATATATGAATTGTTAACATATCCATTATGTGCTAATTTATTTGAGATAATTAAAATTTCCTGTTCAACACTTTTTTTTGATGTATGGTGCTTTGTGTATGGTGTTGAACTTAGTATTTTGGAGCTGTTAAAATCTCTTGTATTGATGATTAATTCAAAGTTATTTTGAGCGTACATAGTAGAGGTAAAAACCACTAATAATAAGGAGCAAGATATTAGTTTAAAAAACGGATTCAAATTATAAATATATAGAGTGTGAATATACAAGTTAATTTTAATGAAAATGAATTAAAAATAAAATAACATCATATTTGATTAAGAGAAAAATATTTGTACATTTGCAAACTCTTTGAAAAGAGCTAATTAATTAAAAAGTAATAAATAACAAAATTTTAGTATGCCAACAATTTCGCAATTAGTACGAAAAGGAAGAACCAAAATAACTAAGAAGAGTAAATCGGCTGCTTTAAATTCATGTCCTCAACGAAGAGGAGTGTGTACACGTGTTTATACTACAACACCTAAAAAACCTAACTCTGCAATGCGTAAAGTAGCAAGGGTAAGGTTAACAAATGGTAATGAAGTAAATGCGTACATTCCAGGAGAAGGGCATAATTTACAAGAGCACTCGATAGTATTAGTTAGAGGTGGAAGGGTTAAAGATTTACCAGGGGTTAGATATCATATTGTTCGTGGAGCATTAGATACTGCAGGTGTTGATGGAAGAACACAACGTCGCTCTAAATATGGTACAAAAGCACCTAAAAAGTAATTTTAAAAACTTTAATGTAAAGACATGAGAAAAAGAGCAGCGAA
>NZ_WTAR01000063.1 GCF_013139515.1 Lutibacter sp. | reverse complement strand
TGGACTTACTTATGGTTTTCACAGTTTATGTTAATTTGGTATGCTGATATTCCTGAAGAAGTAACATACTTTGCTACAAGATTTAACGATTATAAATTACCATTTTTAGGAATGCTTGTATTAAATTTTGTTTTCCCATTATTGGTATTAATGAATAGTGATTACAAACGTGTAAACTGGTTTATTGTTTGTACAGGTGTACTAATATTAGTTGGGCATTATGTAGATATTTATGTGATGATTATGCCAGCTACAGTTGGAGATCAATGGTTTGTTGGAATTCCTGAAATTAGCTCAGTATTACTTGTGCTTGGAATATTTATTTATGTTGTATTTACAGCATTAACAAAAGCACCTTTATTAGCAAAAGGAAATCCATTTATAAAAGAAAGTGAACATTTTCACTATTAAATAACATATAATTCATTAGAAAAGAGTCCTGAATTCAATTTATTCAGGATTTTTTTTATATTTGGCATCTCTACTAACAACTAACTAAAAAATATGACAGCATTACTTTATGTTTTATTGGCAATTGTATTAGCCGTAGCTATATGGCAAATAGCAAGTATTCTTAATTTAAAGAGTGCAATAGCCACTGAAAAAGACAATAACACGCAAGGAATATTATTTGTAGCCTTTGGAGTTTTCTTTTATGGTTTAATGGTATTTTCATTTTGGAAGTACTCTGTAATTTTATTACCCGAAGCTGCTTCTGTTGAAGGAGAAAGATTTGACAACTTGTATTTAATCACCATGTTATTAATTCTTTTTGTTCAAGCAATCACTCAATTTATATTATTTTTCTTCGCTTTTAAATATAGAGGTATTAAAGGTAGAAAAGCATTATTTTATGCAGATAGTCATAAACTAGAAATGATTTGGACAATAATTCCTTCAGTTGTTTTAGCAGGGTTGGTTCTTTACGGACTTTCAGTTTGGAACGATGTTATGGATACTTCAGATGCTGAAAATCCATTAATTGTTGAAGTGTATGCAAAACAATTTCAATGGGAAGCTCGTTATGCAGGTGATGATAATGAATTAGGTTTAGCAAATGTGCGCAATATTAAAGGAATTAACACAATGGGTGTTGATATGACAGACAAGAATGCTTTAGATGATGTTCCTGTTAGAGAATTACGTTTGCCTAAAGGACGTAAAGTTATTTTTAAATTTAGATCTCAAGATGTTTTGCATTCAGCATATATGCCTCACTTTAGAGCACAAATGAATTGTGTTCCTGGTATGGTAACACAATTTGCATTTACTCCTAAATTAACTACTGAAGAAATGAGAGCAAATGAGAAAACAATTGCCAAAGTTGATGGGATTAATAAAATTAGAGCTGAAAAAGGGGAAGATGCATATGAGTTTGATTACTTATTGTTATGTAATAAAATTTGCGGATCGTCACATTATAATATGCAAATGAAGATTATTGTTGAAGAAGAAGCTCAATTCAATTCTTGGTTAAAAGACCAAAAAACAATGGCTCAAGTTGTTCAATAAAAACTAACTACTCTACTAAAAAAATAAAATATGTCAACTCATCATCATAAAGAAACATTTATTACAAAATACGTTTTTAGTACTGACCATAAAATGATTTCTAAACAGTACCTAGTTACAGGTATTTTTATGGGAATTATTGGTGTGCTTATGTCCATGTTATTTCGTTTACAAATTGCTTGGCCAGACAAGTCTTTCACTATTGTTGAAGCATTTTTAGGGCGTCATCAAGACGGAGGAGTAATGACTCCTGATATGTATTTAGCTTTAGTTACTATTCACGGTACTATAATGGTATTTTTTGTGTTAACAGCAGGTTTAAGTGGTACTTTTAGTAACTTATTAATTCCACTACAAATTGGAGCACGTGATATGGCATCAGGGTTTTTAAACATGGTTTCATATTGGTTATTCTTTTTATCAAGTGTAATTATGCTTACTTCACTTTTTGTAGAAGCTGGGCCAGCAGCAGCAGGTTGGACAATTTACCCACCATTAAGTGCGTTGCCACAAGCTATGCCAGGATCTGGATTAGGAATGACACTTTGGTTAGTTTCTATGGCAATATTTATTGCATCTTCTTTATTAGGGTCTTTAAATTACATTGTAACAGTACTTAATTTAAGAACTGTAGGTATGAAAATGGTAAGATTACCACTAACAATTTGGGCGTTTTTTGTAACGGCTATTATTGGTGTTGTATCGTTCCCTGTATTATTATCAGCAGCTTTATTATTAATATTTGATAGAAGTTTTGGAACATCATTCTTTTTGTCAGATATATTTATCCAAGGTGAAGTTTTACATTACCAAGGAGGTTCACCAGTTTTATTTGAACACCTATTTTGGTTTTTAGGTCACCCTGAAGTTTATATTGTAATATTACCTGCAATGGGAATTGTTTCTGAAGTTTTAGCAGCAAATTCACGTAAACCAATTTTTGGTTATAGAGCAATGATAGGATCTATTATAGCAATTGCATTTTTATCAACTATTGTATGGGGACACCACATGTTTGTATCTGGTATGAATCCATTTTTAGGATCAGTTTTTACATTTACTACCTTATTAATTGCAATTCCTTCTGCTGTTAAATCATTTAACTGGTTAACAACAATGTGGAAAGGGAATCTCCAGATGAATACTGCAACCCTGTTTTCAATAGGATTTGTTTCTACATTTATTACTGGAGGTCTAACAGGATTAGTTCTTGGAGATAGCGCTTTAGATATTAATGTACACGATACCTACTTTGTGGTTGCTCACTTTCACTTAGTAATGGGTGTATCTGCAATTTATGGAATGTTTGCAGGTGTGTATCATTGGTTTCCTAAAATGTATGGAAGAATGATGAACAAAACATTAGGTTATTGGCATTTTTGGATAACTGCAGTTGCAGCTTATGGAGTGTTTTTCCCAATGCATTTTGTTGGATTGGCAGGATTACCGCGTAGATATTATTCAAACACAGCATTCCCATTATTTGATGATGTTGCCGATGTAAATATTGTTATTACATTATTTGCAATTTTAGGAGGTGCCTCACAGATAATCTTCTTAGCAAATTTCTTTATGAGTATTTATAAAGGGAAAAAAGCAGAACAAAACCCTTGGAGATCTAATACACTTGAATGGACTACACCAGTAGAACATATTCATGGAAACTGGCCAGGAGAATTGCCAACAGTACATCGTTGGGCCTATGATTATAGCAAGCCAGGACACGATGAGGATTTTGTTGTTCAAACAACACCACTACTTGATGGTGAAGAAGAATCTTAAGAGCCTTCATAAAGTATAAATTTAAAACTCAGCACATTTAATATTAAATGTGCTGAGTTTTTTTATGGGTTATTTCTAGAAGTGCAATTTTTAATTTTTAATTTTTAATTTTCAATTGCTAATTATTTATCTTTGTTTTTATGAACGAAAACTTGAATCCTGAGAAAGAACATTTTACTTCGGAAGAATTAGAGGTTGAAAAGAAATTACGTCCGTTAACTTTTGATGATTTTACAGGTCAAGAGCAAGTTTTAGAAAATTTAAAAATATTTGTTGAAGCTGCCAACCAAAGAGATGAAGCTTTAGACCACACGTTGTTTCACGGACCTCCTGGATTAGGTAAAACAACATTAGCACATATTCTTGCTAATGAACTAGGTGTTGGATTAAAAATCACATCAGGACCAGTGTTAGACAAGCCAGGTGATTTAGCAGGTTTATTAACAAATTTAAGTGAACGTGATGTTTTGTTTATTGATGAAATTCATAGGTTAAGTCCAATTGTAGAAGAATACTTGTATTCTGCAATGGAAGATTATCGTATAGATATTATGATTGAGTCTGGGCCAAATGCCCGTACTGTTCAAATAGATTTAGAACCTTTTACACTTATTGGAGCAACAACCCGATCTGGATTGTTGACAGCACCAATGAGAGCACGTTTTGGAATTAGTAGTAGATTACAATATTATAAAACAGAGCTACTTACTACTATTGTCCAAAGAAGCTCTTCAATTTTAAAAGTTCCAATTTCAATGGAATCAGCAATTGAAATAGCAGGGAGAAGTAGAGGAACACCACGTATAGCAAATGCGTTGCTTCGCAGGGTTCGTGATTTTGCTCAAATTAAAGGTGATGGTAACATTAATATAGAAATTGCAAAATATGCGTTAAACGCTTTAAATGTAGATGCACATGGGTTGGATGAAATGGATAACAAAATTTTAACTACTATTATAGATAAATTTAAAGGAGGTCCTGTAGGTATTAGCACAATTGCAACTGCCGTTGGTGAAAATACTGAAACTATTGAAGAAGTTTACGAGCCATTTTTAATTCAAGAAGGATTTATTATGCGCACGCAACGTGGACGTGAAGTAACCGAACTTGCCTATAAACATTTGGGTAAAGTAAAAGGACAAAACCAAGGAGAATTATTTTAAGTGAACAAATAACACAATATTTTATAAGTGATTTACATCACAAAACTAAATTTAGTTCACTGTACTTTTGTTGTAAATATTATCACTAAAATCTGAGATGACTTTAAAACAATTTTTTCCTTTTCTAACTTGGTTGCCAATGGTTCGGCATACTTGGAAAGATGATTTAATTGCAGGTTTAACAGGAACCATTATTGTTATTCCTCAGGCTGTAGCATTTGCTATGATTGCTGGTATGCCACCAATTTATGGATTTTATACAGCAATGTTAACTCCTGTAATTGCTGCATTATTTGGTTCATCGTATCACTTAGTATCTGGCCCAACTACCACAAGTTCTATAGTTTTATATGCTATAATTAGTAAATATGTTAACCCTACAAATGATATTGAAGCGTTTGTTTCATTAGCAATTTTACTTTCTTTTATGGCTGGGGTTATTAAACTTTTTATGGGAATTGCACGAATGGGGAAATTGGTAAATTTTGTTTCAAATTCTGTGGTTATTGGTTTTTCCGCAGGAGCAGGCGTATTAATTGCATTTAAACAACTCAAACATATTTTTGGAATAAAAGTACCTCAGGGAAGTTCATTTTTACATATTATTGAATTTATAGCTTTTCATTTATCAGAAATAAATTGGTATGTGTTTGCCGTGGCGATGGCAACTTTATTACTTGCATTAATAATTAGAAAAATAAAAAAAATTTCTAGATTGTATATGTTGTTTGCTATGATATTTGGAAGTTTTCTAGCCATTTGGTTAGGCGGTGGTTTGCACGGTATTGAAACCGTTGGAAGTATTCCATCTAATTTACCACCTTTTAAAATGCCTGATTTTGATTATAATAATATGAGAATGTTAAACTCAGGAGCTATCATTTTAGCTACTTTAGGTTTGGTTGAAGCCGCAGCTATTTCACGTTCTATAGCTTTACATACACATCAAAAATTAAATGTAAATCAAGAGTTTGTATCTCAGGGAATATCCAATGTGGTTTCTAGCTTTTTTTCATGTTATACAAGTTCAAGTTCTTTTACAAGGTCTAGCATAAATTATCAATCTGGAGCTAAAACACCCTTATCGGCATTTATATCTGCATTTGGATTAATGTTTGTTGTATTATTTTTCGCAAAATACGCTGCCTTTTTACCAAAAGCGGCAATGGGCGGAATTATTTTATTGGTTGGTTATAATTTAATTGATTTTAAACACATTAAATTAATTTTTAAAAGCAGTAAACGAGAGGTTATTGTTTTTAGTGCAACTTTTTTAGGAACCTTGTTTTTAGACCTTCAGCAAGCATTAGTAATTGGGATATTTTTCTCCTTATTTTTCTATCTTGAAAAAACTTCAAAACCAAATATAGCTTCCTTTGGAAAAAATAAAGATGATAAATTCATTAATACTATTAGAGATGAAGATGCCAAAGAATGCCCTCAGTTAAAAATTATTAGAATTGATGGGACAATTTATTTTGGTGCAGTTGAAGGAATTTCTAATTATTTTTCTGATTTATATGAAAAATGTGAAAGAAAAGAATTATTAATTATTGCCAATGGTGTAAATTTTATTGATTTAGCTGGTGCAGAGTGGTTAACGCAAGAAGTTTTAAAATGGCAAAAAAGAGGTGGTGGAATTTACTTTGTTGGGTTGAAAATTATAAGTCAGGATATTCTAAAAAATGGTGGATTTATTAAAACTATTGGGTCACAAAACTTTTTTAAAGATAAAAAAAGCGCGATTTCAACTATTTATAAAAAACTAGATAAGAGTAAATGTGAAACTTGTGATATTAACCTATTTGAAGAGTGTAAAAAATGAATGTAAAAATTAAAAACATTTTTCCAATTTTAGATTGGTTACCAAACTATAAAAAATCGTGGATTAGAGGCGATCTTGCAGCGGGTTTAACCGTTGGAATTATGTTAGTTCCGCAAGGGATTGCATATGCTTTAATTGCTGGTTTATCACCAATTTATGGATTATATACAGCTATGATTCCTCAAATTGTATATGCAATTTTTGGAACTTCAAGGCAACTAGCTGTTGGGCCTGTAGCAATGGATTCATTAATTGTAGCATCAGGAGTTGCAACATTAGCAGAAATTGGCACGGAAAATTTTGTTGAATTTGCAATACTTCTTGCTTTTATGATGGGTGTTCTTCAAGTAATATTTGGAGTTTTTAAACTAGGGTTTTTAGTTAATTTCTTGTCTAGACCTGTAATTAGTGGTTTTACATCTGCTGCTGCTTTAATAATTGCATTTAGTCAACTAAAACATTTGCTTGGAGTTAATATTGAAAGAAATAATAAGTTGCATAGCTTAGTTATAGACTTATTTCAACACTTAAAAGAGATAAATTATATAGCCTTTGCAATAGGAGGAATTTCCATAGTCATATTAATTTTTTTTAAACGAATCACTAAAAAAATTCCAGCAGCTTTAATTGTAGTGGTATTAGGTATTTTAGTTGTGAAATATTTAAGGTTAGATGAAGTTGGAGTGCAAATAATAGGAGAAATACCAGAAGGATTACCACCTTTTAAAATACCAAGTTTTAATATTGAAATAATGAAAGAATTATTTCCAATTGCATTAACCTTATCTTTTATTGCTTTTTTAGAGGCAATATCAGTAGCAAAAGCTATTGAATTAAAACATACAAATTATAAAGTAGCTCCTAATAAAGAGTTAATTGCTATTGGAATGGGAAATATTGTTGGTTCATTTTTTCAAACGTATCCAGCAACTGGAGGAATGTCTAGGACAGCTGTAAATAATCAAGTAGGAGCAAATACGCCAATGGCAGCCATTATTGCCAGTTTAATTGTTGCTTTTACACTAGTATTTTTAACACCTGTTTTTTACTATTTACCAAAGTCAATTATAGCCGCAATAATTATAGTTGCTGTTTATGGACTGCTAGATTTTAAAGTTCCAAAGCAAATACTAAAGTATTCTAAAAGAGAATTAGTTATTTTAAACAGTACACTTTTAGTAACGGCAGTTGTTGGAATAAAAGAAGGAATATTTACAGGTGTAATTTTATCAATATCAATGTTAATTTATAGAAGTACAAAGCCTCATGTTGCTGTTTTAGGAAAAGTATCAGGTTCTCATTTTTATAGAAACATAAAAAGATTTGAAGGGCTTTTAGAGGTGAAAGAAGATATTTTAATACTAAGATTTGATGCGCAATTATACTTTGCAAACGTTCAATATTTTAAAGATAAATTAGATGAATGTGTTGTTGAAAAAGGGAAAAGTTTAGAATTAATTATTATTGATGGAGAAAGTATAAATAGTATTGATAGTTCAGGTGTTTATATGTTATATGAAATAATAAAAAAATATAATAGTTTAAAAATTGATATTGTTTTTACGGGAATGAAAGGACCTGTTAGAGATGTTTTTGAAAAAAGTGAAATAATGAAGCAAATTAGCTATGAAAACTGTTTTATGAGCATTCAAGAAGCTGTTGACACTTTCGAAAAAAGTAAAAAAGACAATCAATTTAACTTGAAACATATCAAATATATTAAACAAACAAACCGTTAAAATTTTCAGAATAATTTAGTTTATGTGACTTAGATTACAAAAACATAAAATCAATCATTTAATTTTGGGAAGATACAAACGGAATTTAATACTATAAAAATCAGTAAATTATGAAAGTAGAACAATTATTTACAGGCTGCCTTGCAGAGATGGCTTATTACATAGAGTCTAATGGAGAAGCTGCAATTATTGATCCTCTTAGAGAAACTGAACCTTATATAGAAATGGCAAAAGCTGATGGAGCAACCATTAAATATGTTTTTTTAACGCACTTTCATGCCGACTTTGTTTCAGGACAAGTAGATTTAGCAAAAAAGACGGGAGCAACCATTGTTTTTGGTCCAAATGCGGAAGCTGAATATGATTTATATGTTGGTAAAGATGGTGAAGACTTCGAGTTAGGAAATGGTAAAATTACCTTATTACATACACCAGGTCATACTATGGAATCATCTTCTTACTTAATTACAGATGAAGAAGGAAATACTCCTTGTGTTTGTACAGGAGATTGTTTGTTTATTGGAGATGTTGGTAGACCAGATTTAGCAGTGAAATCTGATTTAACGCAAGCAGATTTAGCAGGTCATTTATATGAATCACTTCGAAATAAAATAATGACATTACCAGATGATATTATTGTGTATCCAAATCATGGTGCAGGATCAGCTTGTGGTAAAAATATGAGTTCAGAAACTTTTGACACTTTAGGAAATCAAAAGAAAACAAACTACGCGTTGAGAGCTGATATGACCAAAGAGGAATTTATTGTTGAAGTAACTACAGGCTTAAAACCACCACCACAATATTTTGGAAATAATGTAAGAATGAATAAAGGCATCAACACAAGTATTGATGAAGTATTACACCGTGGTACAACTCCAATTGATGCCGATTCATTTAAAGAAATGAGCGAGCAGAATGATGTTTTAGTAATTGACACGCGTTCTAAAGAAGTGTATGCAGAAGAAGGAACTGTGCCAGGAGCTTGGTTTATTGGTGTTGATGGAAATTTTGCACCTTGGGTTGGTGCATTGGTGAAAGATATTAATCAAAAAATAATTTTTATTGCTGAAGGAGGAAGAGAACACGAAGTAGTCACACGTTTTTCACGTGTTGGATATGATAATACAATTGGGTATTTAAGAGGTGGAATGCACGCTTGGAAAGCTTCAGGACATAAAGCAGACCAAATAGGTTCTATATCTGCAATTCAATTTGCAAATAGATTAAAAGATGGAACTATGGAAGTCTCGTTAGATGTTAGAAAAGAATCAGAATATTTATCAGAACATGTTGTAGGTGTTGGGAATTTTCCTTTAGATTCAATTCATGCTAATTTCGCTGAAATTAATGCAGGTAAAGAGTACTTTTTACATTGCGCAAGTGGTTATCGTTCTTTAATAGCGGCATCAATTTTTCAAGCAAATGGCGTTAAAAAAGTAACTGATGTTAGAGGTGGATTTAACGACATTAAAGATAGTGGTGCTGAACTAACTGATTACGTTTGTCCAACAACATTATTATAAAAAATATTTTAAATTTAATTGATTAGGGAAGTTTAAAAGCTTCCCTTTTTTATTTAGAAGTAACTTTAGTTACTACTAAATTTATCAGTAAATTTATATTTGTCAAAAATCAAAAACAATAACAAATGAAACTACCTATTAAAACACTTGTAATGGTGCTGATTGCAAGTTTATTACAGCTGAGTTGTGATAATGTAAAACAACAATCAAAATCAAATCAAATTGCAGATAGCACTTCTATTGATAATAAAGGAATTGCTGTTGATCAATCAGAATTAGGGAACGTAAAAGTTATGACACCTTCTGAGTTCAAAGAGAAATCAGTTGGTAAAACTATTATTGATATTAGAACACCTTTTGAATTTAAAAGAGGATATATTAAAGGAGCTAAAAATATTAATTATTATAGTAGAGATTTTTTAGAACAAATGTCAAAATTTGATAAAAATGAACCAATTTATATTTATTGTAGATCAGGAAACAGAACATCCTCAGCTTCAAGAAAATTAGTAAAAGCAGGGTTTTTAAATGTTTATGACCTTCGAGGAGGAATATCAAACTGGACAAGGAGTAATAATCAAATAGATAAATAAATGTATAAAAAACTACTAATTTTAGCAGTTCTTTTGAGTATCGTTGCTTGTGAAAACAACAAACTCTCTAAAGCAGAACAAGAAGAATATATAAATAAAGGTAAAGAAATTACAAAGGCTTCATTTAATGAATTAAGTACAAATTTAATGGCTCAAATGAAACTTGGAGGCCCGCAACAAGCAGTTCCTTTTTGTAACACACAAGCCATGCCAATTACTCACCAAATGTCTGAAAAATTTAATGTTACAATTAAACGAACTTCAGATAAGGTTAGAAATTCTGAGAATAAAGCAACAGAAAGAGAATTACAAATTATTGAAGGGTATAAAACTTCGTTAGAAAACAGTAGTAAATTAAGCCCAATTATTGAGATTAATTCTGATAAGAATAAGCAGTTTTATGCTCCAATTATCATGAAAGAAAAATGTTTAGTTTGTCATGGAAAACCAGGAGAGCAATTAAATGTAAAAACAGATTCTCTTATTAAATCGTTTTACCCGCTTGATAAAGCAATTGGTTATGAAAATGGTGATTTAAGAGGAATTTGGAGTATTGAATTTAAAAATAATTAGGATGGCAAAAGTAGTAGTTTTAGGAGCTGGAATTTCTGGACATACAGCAATATCTTATTTGAGTAAATACCTTAAAAAAGAGCACGAAGTTGTTATGGTTTCGCCAAATAGTAATTTTCAATGGATTCCTTCAAATATTTGGGTAGGTGTAGGCTTAATGACACCAGATCAAGTGAAGTTTGAATTAGCTCCCGTTTATAAAAAAATGGGTGTTAACTACAAACAAGCATTAGCAACCTCAATTCATCCCGAAGGAGATGCAGAAAATGAAAAAGGATTTGTTACTATTAAATATGTAACGGGAGAAAATGAAAGGAAAGAAGAAAAAGTAACGTATGATTATCTTATTAACGGAACAGGACCAAAACTTAATTTTGATGCAACAGAAGGTTTAGGGCCAAATAAATTTACACAATCTGTTTGCACATATGATCACGCAGAACACGCTTGGGGAAGGCTTCAAGAGTCCTTCAAAAAAATGGAGAATGGTGAGCGTCAAACATTTTTAGTTGGTACAGGTCATGCATTGGCAACTTGTCAAGGTGCAGCTTTTGAATACATTTTAAACATTGCTTTTGAGATTAATAAGAGAAAATTATCACATTTAGCAGATATGTGGTGGATTTCAAATGAATATGAACTTGGTGATTTTGGAATGGGAGGAGCTTATGTAAAAAGAAATGGATACATAACACCCACTAAAATATTCACGGAGTCTATTTTAAAAGAATATGGAATTAGATGGATTAAAAGAGCAGGAGTTCAAAAAGTAGCAAAAGGAAAAGTTTTTTACGAAAATTTAAGAGGGGAATTTCACACTAAAGAATTTGATTTTGCCATGTTAATACCAGGGTTTGCAGGTGCAGGAATGAAAGCTTTTAATAAAGATAATGAAGATATAAGTTTAGAAGTTTTTGCAGCTAACGGAATGATGAAAGTTGATGCAGATTATACCCCTAAAGCTTATGAAGATTGGAGAGCTGAGGATTGGCCTTCAACATACCAAAGTCAAAAATATGAAAATATATATGCCGCTGGTATTGCTTTTGCACCACCACATGGTATGTCTAAACCAATGGAAAGCCCTAATGGGACAAAAATATTTCCAACTCCGCCAAGAACAGGAATGCCTTCAGGAGTAATTGGTAAAATTGTAGCTCAAAATATAATTCATTCTATAAAAGTTGGAAAAATTGAGCATCCACATGCGGCATCTATGGCTAAAATGGGAGCAGCTTGTATTGTTTCAGCAGGTTATGGATTGTTTAAAGGTCAGGCAGCGGTAATGACAGTAAATCCAATTGTGCCTGATTGGGAAAAATATCCAAAATGGGGAAGAAATATTAAAGATACTGTTGGTGTCGTTGGTACTGCTGGTCATTGGATGAAGTTGTTGATGCATTATATGTTTTTATATAAAGCAAAAGCAAAACCATTTTGGTGGTTAATTCCTGAATAGTAAATTGAGAACTAAAATTAAGTAACATGAAAAAAAGTAAAGAAAAAACAATACCATATAGCAATATTTCTTTTGGAACAGAACCAACAAGATTAATCCGGTTTATGAGAGTTTGTTTTATTTATCAAGTGTATAATTTTTTTAAGCTAAATTTAAAAGTAATGAAGATTGTTGTTGGAGGTCATTCCTAATGATTTAATTTTTTTTAATTTAGCAGTTCTAAAAAATCAAAAAATGACAACAATAGAAATATTAAATTTAAAATGTGGAGGTTGCGCAAACACAGTTAAAAAAGGCATTATCGCTATTGAAGATGTAAACGAAGTTAATGTAGATGTTGAAACTTCAAAAGTAACTATAGATTCAATAGATGAATCTGTAATAGCTTTAGTTAAAAAGAAGTTATCGAGTATGGGTTATCCTGAGGTAGGAGATGACAACACTATTATTCATAAAGCCAAATCTTTTGTTAGTTGTGCCACTGGTAAAATGACTTCAGAAGAATAATTAATTGAAGAGACTTATTTAGTGAACCTCTTTTTGTGATTTAAATCACAAAAAGAGGTTTTATTTTTTTTAATTTACTCAGCCTAAAATCACTAACTAAAAAAATAAATATGTCAAAACACTTTCAAGTACTTGTAATTGGTGGAGGTACTGCAGGAATTATGGTTTCATCCATGTTAAAAAGAAAAAACGTATCATTACAAATAGGTGTTATTGAGCCAGCGGATACTCATTATTATCAACCAGCTTGGACTTTAGTTGGAGCAAATACATTTGATTTTGATGCAACAGCAAAACCAATGAGTTCAATAATTCCTAAAGGAGTAGAATGGATTAAAGAATTTGCAGAAACATTTGAACCTGAGAATAATAAAGTTTTGACAAAGACAGGCAATGAATTTACTTATGATTATTTAGTAGTTGCTCCAGGTTTAAGAATGGCTCCAGAATTGGTTGAAGGATTACAAGAAGCAATGGATAAGGGAGTAGTTTGTAGTAATTACACCAACCCAAAACATACTTGGGAAACATTGAATAATTTTAAAGGGGGTACCGCATTATATACGCAACCAGCAACACCAATTAAATGTGGTGGCGCACCTCAAAAAATTATGTATTTAGCTGATGAACATTATAGAAAAACAGGCGTAAGAGATAAAACAGATATTGTGTTTGCTTTGCCTAGTGGCTCTATTTTTGGGGTTAAAATTATTGCAGATACTTTAATGGAAGTAGTTGACAAAAAGGATATCAATGTTCGATTTTTTCACAAGTTAGTAAAGGTTGATGCAGCTAAAAAAATTGCATGGTACGAAATTGTTAAAGATCTAACAGGTGGTGGTTGTGTTACAATTGCTGATGGAGATGAATCTACTTTAGATAAAGAAATTCAATATAATTATAAAGATGTTAAAGTAACAAAAGAAGGAGAAAGATATGGTATTCATTTTGATATGATGCATTTAGCACCACCTCAAGCAGCTCCTAAATTTATTCAAAAATCGCCATTAGTTTCTGAAGCAGGTTGGGTTGATGTTGATAGTAAAACAATGCAGCATACTAAGTTCTCAAATATATTTGGCTTAGGAGACGCCTCTAATTTACCAACATCTAAAACTGGTGCAGCAATTAGAAAACAAGCGCCTGTTGTTGCTGAAAACATATTAAAATTAATAACTTCCAATGAGATGAGTTCTAAAGAATATGATGGATATACTTCTTGTCCGTTAGTAACAGGATATGGGAAAATGGTATTAGCTGAATTTGATTATAATCAAGAATTTAAACCAGACACTAAACTGAAACAGTTCCCATTAATGATTGGTGACTCCTCAAAAGAACATTGGCGTTTATGGATTCTAAAAAAATACATGCTTCCTTATTTGTATTGGAATAAAATGATGAAAGGAATTGAAGTATAATTTTCAAAATGAAAAAAGCCTGAACATATAGTGTTCAGGCTTTTTTATTGGCGTCATGCTGAATTTGTTTCAGCATCTCATAATTCTGATTAGGGAGTGATATGAAACCCTAAAACAAGTACAGCATAACGGTTATAAACATCTTCACTCAACCTAAAATTGTTAAAACTTTAATGTTGCTCCAATTAAAAAGTTTCTAGTTGCTTGTGGATAATAACCTGCGCCATCTACTGTTGTAGTTTCATTTGGAACAGACCAAGTATCATCATAAGTGTAATAATATCCGTTTGAAATATATTTTGCATTAAAAATATTATTTACCAAAGCACTAAGTACAATTGATTTAAATATTTTGTTTGGTTTTATTTCATAAGAAACATTAAAATCATTTACAAAATAACTTTCTAACACATCATTTGAAGTAACTGCACTTTCCAAATTACCCATATGTTGTTCACCAACATATTTAGATAAGAATGAAAATTGAATGTTATTTGAAGGATTATAAGTAAAAGCGTTTCCAATTACTACATTAGGAGAAAATGATAAATTTGTGTCACCTAGACTCACGAGTTCTCCATTTAGTGGTGCAAAAAAATCAACATTTTTGTTGGTACTTAATGCAATATTTGGAAGTAAACTTAATTTATCAGAAACTTTAATTTGAGCGTCTATTTCTAACCCTAGGCGATAGCTTTTTCCACTTGTTGCTCTAAGTTGTGCACCAGTATCATCAATAGCTCCAGTTAAAACCAGTTGGTCTTTATAAAGCATATAATAAATGTTTGAATTCACTTTAAAAGTTCCATTATTAAAACGCCATCCTAACTCAAAATCATTTAATTTTTCAGAAGTATTTACACCGTTTTCAAAATCATTTCTGTTAGGTTCTTTATTTGCAAGTGCATATGAGAAATAGAAACTATTGTTAGTATTAGCTTTAAAAGTTACCCCAGCTTTCGGGTTAAAAAATGAATATTTTTCATCAACATTTATAGGATTTCTATCTGAAGTCAATCCATTGGTGTCAAACTTTACAAAACGAGCTTGTAAATCAGTAAATAAAGTCCAAGAATCATTTAATTGATATGTTAATTTCCCAAAAATATTAGAATCATTTTTTTCTGTTTTACTATCGTAATAATGATCTCGTATTTCAGAATTGCTTGCAAACTCAGCCCAAATTATTTCTCCATAATGATCACCTTTATAGGTGCTAATTGAAGTTCCAAAAATAAACTCTAGATTATTGTTTTTATAAGTAGCATTTGCATTTAGAACATAAAAATCGTTATCTAACCAACGTCTTCTAATTAAATCGGTTTCATTAATAGTTTCACCACCAATAGTTATTGGAGTTAAATCGTAATCTGAAAAATCTTCACCTTCTTTAAATTGTTCATAATAACCACGACCATAGGTGTAATTTAAACCAATAGTTGTAGACCAGTTTTCTGATAATTTTTCGTTCCAATGCAGTTGATAATGATCCTGATTGTAATTATCAATTTCATTTTCGTAAGAATACGGATTATGAGTTCGGCCTAAAGTTTCAATTTCTTCTAAAGTTACGCCGTACCAAGCCTGATATGTTTTTTCATGGCCTCCAAAAGTTAAGGCTTTAATCAATGTGTTGTCATCAACATAAGCAGCTTGTAAAAAGTAGGATTTTAAATCAGACCAAGCTCTATCAATATATCCATCAGAATCAATTTTAGAGAAACGACCTGAAAATTCAATATGGTCATTTATTTTTCCAGTACTAAATTTTACAGTATATTTTCTAGTATTATATGAACCAAATGAGTTACTTATTTCTCCAAATGCTTCTTCAGAAATAGCATCAGTCAATAAGTTTAAACTTGCACCAAAAGCTCCCGAACCATTAGTTGAGGTTCCAACACCACGTTGTAATTGTATACTTTCAGTTGATGATGTAAAATCAGGCATATTTACCCAAAAAGTTCCTTGGCTTTCAGCATCGTTATAAGGAATTCCATTAATAGTAACGTTAACTCTAGTAGCATCACTTCCACGAACTCTAATTCCTGAATAACCAACTCCAGCACCAGCGTCAGATGTTGTAACTACAGAAGGTAGATAATTTAATAAAATTGGAATATCTTGACCTAAGTTTCTTTTTTCTAATTCTTCTTTTGTTACGTTGCTATGTGTAACTGGAGAGGTTCTTTTTACACGAACAGCAGAAACCAATACTTCTTCAAGTACTACAAAACTGTCTGACATGTCAATTGAAATAAATGAGTTCTCAGTTAAATACCCTTTAATTTCCTTTGGTTTACTAATTGCGCTTATTACTAAAGTGTATTTTCCTTCTTTTAAATTTAGTATAAATTGCCCGTTAATATCTGTTGTAGTTCCAATGGTAGTTTCTTTTACCATTACACTAACACCTGGGAAAGGTTTAGTGCCATCAGTTATTTTTCCTGAAAGTGTAAATAATTCTTGGGCATTTACACTTAAAGAGAATGCAATAAACAAAATTGTAATTAAATGTTTCATTTTTAATAAATAAAACGATTTAAAAAGAGGTAATTAATCGATGGTTTGAATAATTAATGTTGGTGAAACTTGAAAAAGTCTCCGCTCCATCTGGCACTTCCTTCAAATATCCACTGGAAATTTTCAGTTCGGTCCTCCCTTAACAGCATTATCTGTTCAGGTTCAATGGGTTTGATCTCAGCCGTTTTAGGCACCCCTTTTGAGATGTTGCAAATTTACAAAGAAGAAAATTAATATTATAAAAAAAACTAATTTAAATCAGGTTTGTTTCTAAGCACTTTTTTATAAGCTTGTTTTTTCTTTTTCTCTAAACGTTTTTTAATGCTAGACTTACTAGGTTTAGTAGGCCTTCTTTTTTTAGGAATTTTTAAACCTTCAGTAATAATTTCTAGAAATCGCTTAATTACAATTTCTTTGTTTTTGTGTTGACTTCTACTTTCATCACATTGAAGTAGTAATAAATTTTCTTTTGTTAATTTTGTTTTTAATTTTATTGAAAGTAGTTCTTTTTCATCTTCAGCAAGTTCAGAAGAAGCATTTAAATCAAAATATAATTCAATCTTTGAAGAAACCTTATTTACATGTTGTCCACCCGCTCCACTACTTCTTACAGCTTTAAATTTTAATTCCTTTATTATTTTTTCTGAATTCATTTATTTTTTAATAGTATAATCATCAGATAGTTTTTGTGAGAAACTTTGTAAATTAGATTTAGAGTTTAATACTTCATCAATTTTTTTAACCGCAGTTTCAAAGCGTAATTTTTTGTCGCCTTTTAATAAAATATATGGACGATTGTAATTTTTTAACGTCTTTTCAAAAGCATTAAACATTTCTAAACGCAATTCTGGACGATCTCTTAAATCATCTTCTTCCCAAGGAGTATCAATATAAGTTAGTAAATATAAATTGTAGGTGTTGTGTAAAGCTGCTTCTTCAAGTTTAGCATCAACAAAACCACCATAATACTCTTCAGAATACACTTTGGTTTCTAATAAATCAGTATCACAAATTAATATTTTATCTGCTTTTTTTGCTAATCTGTTTTCTAATTCCATTTGACCTCTCGCAATAGGTAATAAATCTGAATTTTCACAAGTTTTACGCTCGTTATTCCATTTTTTCTGTAAATAATCTCTTGCAAATTCAGGCGCCCAAACAGTATTGTAATGTCTGGCTAATTGTTTTGATAAGGTTGTTTTACCAGTGCTTTCTGGTCCAAAAAGAACAACCTTTACAATATTTATGTTTGTTTGTTTAAGTGCTTTTTCCATGCGAAATAACCTTGTACGGCTAAAATTAAAAATAATGTGTATTGAATACCTGTAAAACCATAACCTTTTACAAAATATAAAGGAATTGAAACAATGTTACCAGCAATCCAAAGTATCCAATTTTCAATTTTTTTGTTGGCCATTAACCACATTGCTGCAAAAAATATTCCTGTTGTAAAGGTATCTAAATAAGGTGTAGCTTCTCTAAAGCTTGTTAAATTTCCTGATGTAAGTTTTTCAATTGCGTAATTAAAACTTTCCCTGAATCCTAAATTATTTGGCATTACGTTAAAATGCCTATATACAATGATTACGAAAATAGCTGTAAAAGCAAAAATACCAAATGCTTTAATTTTATCAGTTTTGGTAGTTCGTGAAATAGGTATATGCTGTTGTTTATCATCAATAACTCTACTCCATAAATACCAACCGTAAAGGCTCATGGCTGTATAATAAATATTTATAATTAAATCGCCATAAAGGTTCCATTGTGAAAGTAAATACACGTATAAAGCAGTGCTGATTATTCCTGTAGGAAAAACCAAAATATTTTCTCTTTTTGCGTAAAAAACACTAATTACACCAAATAAAGCAGCTATAAATTCAAGAAAAATATTAGTAAAAGATGCAGATTGATAAGGCTCAGTGAAAAAATTAATGATTTCGTTCATTGTACTTATTTAGGTTTTTTTTTTTTTTGAATTATCTAAAGCGTAAACTAATGTGAAGTTTTCAAGTTGTTCAAATTGAATAGTATACACTTTATCCCAACCTTTAACTTTAATATAACCAGTTGTTTTTTTATCTGCAATTTGAAATGAGTTAATATCTATATCATTTTTAAACGTTAAACCACCGTGAGGGTAAATTTTATAAAGTGATTCTTTTGCTCCCCAAATTACAGTTAGTTGTTCAATATAATCATCATCTTGATGTATAAATCCTCTTTCAAAATTTATAAACTTATGTTGAATTATTTTTATTTTTTCTCTATTCTTTTCTACATCAATACCAACCTCAACATCGCTAATAATTATTGCTGAAAAGTTAAAAGAATGTGTAATTGAGATGTGTTTTTTATCTTTTAAATGAGGTTTTCCATTTGCTGTGTAATACAAATCAAAATCAGTATAACCAGCTTCTTTTAATAAATGCCGAACACTTAAAAAACCACGTTGATGTAATTCAGATTTCATTGAACTCAACCTACTTTTACTTCTATCATTTAGAGCAATATCTTGAGATAATTCGTCTAGAGATTCGTCAATTTTCCAAACAAAAATTGAAGTGTAAGTATTTGGGTTAATGGTTTTGTATAAAGGCATTAAAATTTAAATATGGATTTTGTACTTTTGCAAAATCTTAAACAATTAATGTTAGTTGTTTAAAAACAAACAAGCAAATTTAATAAAATTATGAGTGCAGAAACATCAACTTACGTAAAATATAAAGTAAAAGATATAAATCTTGCAGATTGGGGACGTAAAGAAATAGAGTTAGCTGAAGCTGAGATGCCTGGTTTAATGGGTTTAAGAGAAGAATTTAAAGGGCAAAAACCTTTAAAAGGAGCTAGAATTGCAGGATGTTTACATATGACTATTCAAACAGCTGTTTTAATTGAAACATTGGTTGATTTAGGCGCTGAGGTTACGTGGAGTTCTTGTAATATATTTTCAACACAAGATCAGGCTGCTGCTGCAATTGCTGCTGCAGGAGTTTCAGTATATGCTTGGAAAGGCTTAAATGAAGAAGAATTTGACTGGTGTATTGAGCAAACATTATTTTTTGGTGAAGATAAAAAACCATTAAACTTAATTTTAGATGATGGTGGAGATTTAACAAATATGGTATTAGACAAATACCCTGAGTTAGCTGCAGGAATTAACGGTTTAAGTGAAGAAACTACAACAGGAGTTCACCGTTTATATGATAGAGTAAAAGCAGGAACATTACCAATGCCAGCAATTAATGTAAACGATTCTGTAACTAAATCTAAATTTGATAATAAATACGGATGCAGAGAAAGTGCTGTAGATGCAATTAGAAGAGCAACAGATATTATGTTAGCAGGTAAGCGTGTAATTGTTTGTGGTTATGGAGATGTTGGTAAAGGAACAGCCGCTTCTTTTAAAGGTACAGGAGCAATTGTTACGGTTACAGAAATTGATCCAATTTGTGCTTTACAAGCTGCAATGGATGGTTTTGAAGTGAAAAGATTGGAGAATGTTGTTGGAAATGCAGATATTATAATTACAACTACAGGAAATAAAGATATTGTACAAGGCGTTCATTTTGAAAAAATGAAAGACAAAACAATTGTTTGTAATATTGGTCATTTTGATAATGAAATTGATATGGCTTGGTTAAACGGTAAATATGGAGCTACAAAAGTTGAAATTAAACCACAAGTTGATAAATATACTATTGGTGAAAATGAAATATTAATTTTAGCTGAAGGTCGTTTGGTTAATTTAGGTTGTGCAACTGGTCATCCAAGTTTTGTAATGAGTAATTCATTTACAAACCAAACATTAGCGCAATTAGAGTTATGGAATAATAGAGAAGCTTATAAGAATGAAGTGTATATGTTGCCAAAACATTTAGATGAAAAAGTTGCTCGTTTGCATTTAGCTAAAATTGGCGTTGAGTTAGAAACATTA
>NZ_WTAR01000052.1 GCF_013139515.1 Lutibacter sp. | reverse complement strand
TCCATACTGACGAGCTCCAGCGTTAATACGTTGAATCCATAAAGCACGGAAAGTTCTTTTTTTGTTTTTACGGTCTCTATAAGAATAAACCATTCCTTTTTCAACCGCATTTTTTGCTACTGTATAAACGTTTTTTCTACGTCCAAAGTAACCTTTTGCTAGCTTCAATATCTTTTTTCTTTTAGCTCTTGAAGCAACTGAATTTACTGATCTTGGCATAATTTCATTTGTTTTTTTGTAGTAGGCGTCAAAATTAAATTTGAACTTATGTTAGCTCTACTCCAAGGTTAATAATTAAATTCCCTGTAACTTTATTATTTTAAAGTTAACTGTTGTAAAATGTTTGCTCTATCTGCTTTATGTACTAAACCATCATGAGTTAACTTTAATTTACGTTTTTTGCTTTTTTTAGTCAAAATGTGACTCTTAAAAGCATGCTTTCTTTTAATTTTTCCAGAAGCCGTAAGCTTAAAACGCTTTTTGGCACTAGATTTTGTTTTCATTTTAGGCATCTTTCTTCTACTTTTTTTATCTTGCTTATTATCTTTAACTTCTATGTTGAAGTTTTATTTCTTTTTTGGAGCTAGGTACATAATCATGCGCTTACCTTCTAATTTAGGCATTTGCTCAACTTTACCATATTCTTCTAATTCTGTTGCCAATCTTAAAAGTAATATATGTCCTTGATCTTTGTAAATAATAGATCTACCTTTAAAAAACACAAACGCTTTTAATTTTGCGCCTTCTTGTAAAAACTTAATGGCATGTTTCTTTTTAAATTCAAAGTCATGTTCATCAGTATTTGGTCCAAATCTAATTTCTTTAACTACAACTTTCGTTGCTTTAGATTTTTGTGCTTTTTCACGTTTTTTTTGTTCGTATAGAAATTTCTTATAATCTATAATTTTACAAACAGGCGGGTCTGCTTTTGGTGATATTTCAACCAAATCTAGTTCTTGTTCTCTAGCAAGTGATTTTGCTTTAGAAATTGAATATACACCAACTTCTACGTTTTCACCAACTAAACGTACTTCCTCAACAAATTTAATGTGCTCATTAATTCTATGTTGATCTTCTTTGATTATTCTCCAGGGTTTTCTTCCCCCTCTTCTCTTGATTGCTATAGCCGTAAATTTAAATTAAACTAAAATTGTTTTAATGTACTGTTTATTTCTTTATTAATATATGATGTAAATTCACTAATTGTTAGTGTACCCATATCACCATCTCCTTGTTTTCTTACAGAAACTGTCCCGTTTTCTTCTTCTTTCTCACCTACAATTAGCATAAACGGTATCTTGTTTAACTCAGCATCTCTAATCTTCCTACCCGTTTTCTCACTTCTGTCATCTATAAGGGCGCGAATTTCGGAATTTTCTAGCAAATGTAAAACATTTTCTGCATATTTTTGATATTTCTCACTGATTGGTAGTATAATAACTTGCTCAGGAGTCAACCAAAGTGGAAATTTACCACCTGTATGCTCAATTAACACAGCTATAAAACGTTCCATTGACCCAAAAGGAGCTCTATGAATCATCACAGGTCTGTGTAATTGATTATCTGCACCTTTATAGCTTAAATCAAAACGTTCAGGTAAATTATAATCAACTTGTATAGTTCCTAGTTGCCAGTTTCTACCCAAAGCATCTTTCACCATAAAGTCTAATTTAGGACCGTAAAATGCAGCTTCACCATATTCAACAACATAATCTAACCCTTTTTCTTTGGCGGCATTTATAATAGCATTTTCAGCTTTGTCCCAATTTTCATCACTTCCAATATATTTATCATTTTTTTCTTTGTCTCTAAGTGATACTTGAGCTGTGAAATTTTCAAAGCTTAATGATTTAAATACGTATAATACTAAATCAATAACATCTTTAAATTCTTTATCAAGCTGATCTGGTGTGCAAAAAATGTGAGCGTCATCTTGTGTAAAACCTCTAACTCTTGTTAATCCGTGTAATTCTCCACTTTGTTCATATCTATATACAGTACCAAATTCAGCAAAACGTTTTGGTAGCTCTTTGTACGAATAAGGTTTGTTATTATAAATTTCACAGTGATGTGGACAGTTCATTGGTTTTAAAAAGAATTCTTCATCCTCTTTTGGAGTATGAATTGGCTGAAAACTATCTTCACCGTATTTTTCATAATGTCCAGAAGTAACATATAATTCTTTTTGCCCAATATGAGGTGTCATCACCATTTCATATCCAGCTTTTTTCTGTGCTTTTTTTAAGAAATTCTCTAAGCGTTCTCTCAATGCGGCACCCTTTGGAAGCCAAAGAGGTAATCCTTGCCCAACTTTTGCTGAAAAAGCAAATAATTCTAACTCTTTACCTAGTTTTCTGTGATCACGTTTTTTAGCTTCTTCTAACAATGCTAAATATTCAGTTAGCATTTTTTGCTTCGGAAACGAAATACCATAAATACGTGTAAGTTGATTATTTTTTTCATCACCACGCCAATAGGCTCCAGCAACACTCATAACTTTTACAGCTTTAATAATTCCTGTATTAGGAATGTGTCCTCCTCTACATAAATCTGTAAAATCTGAATGATCACAAAAAGTAATTTCGCCATCTTCTAAGTTTTCAATCAATTCAACTTTATATTCATTGTTTTGACCTTTATAGAAGTTTAAAGCATCTTCTTTTGAAACTTCACGCATTTTAAACTCATGTTTTCCACGAGCCAGTTCAAGCATTTTTTGTTCAATAGCTTTAAAATCTTTATCTGAAATTACATTGTCACCTAAATCAACATCATAATAATAGCCATTTTCAATCGCAGGACCAATAGTCAACTTAACATCAGGGTAAAATGAAGTGATTGCTTGCGCTAAAACGTGAGCTGAAGAATGCCAAAAAGTTTTTTTACCTTCTTCGTCATTAAAAGTGCAAAGGACTAAGTTTCCATTTTCAGTTAAAGGAGTAGAAGATTCTACAGTTATATCGTTAAATTTTGCTGAAATTACATTTCTAGCAAAACCTTCACTAATATTTTTTGCAACATCCATAGGAGTGCTTCCTTTTTGAAAATCTTTAACTGTGCCGTCTGGTAAAGTTATTTGAATCATATATTTTTATTAAAGTTGCAAAGGTATTAGAAAACTATTAGTTGCGCAATAGCATTTTGAAATGAAAACAATGTTTATTATAAGGGTTTTAATATTTAAGCTACACCATTATACCTTAATGATAAATTTACATGAAATAAGTTCTATTGAATTTGAATAGGTATTTATAGGTAGATTTAGGGGGTAAATACTTTTTAAGTATCATACTTTCAGATATTTGGTTTGTTTCGAGAAAAAACTTCAAAAAAAAGGCAATTTTTTATTTGGTGATTATGAAAAAGGTTTTACATTTGCAGCCCGCAATTGAGGATATTGGTT
>NZ_WTAR01000099.1 GCF_013139515.1 Lutibacter sp. | reverse complement strand
CCTCCAACTGCATCATAGCTATAAGTTGCAACAGCTGTTCCATCATGAGGGGCTACTGGAGCTCCACAAGCATCTGCAGTTCCTTGCCAAGCTTCAAGCCAAGTATCAGCTCCAAGAACATTGCTAAACGATCCGTCTGAATTGAAAACATAAGTGTCATCAAAGAAACAAGCTCTATCAATAACTGCTTGTTCATCGCTTGTCCACCAATCTCCATTACCATAAGATGGCCCTACTTTTAAAGCTCCTGCTTCAGGTGCTATTTTCCAAGTTCCATCTAAAACAGATGATGTTACTGATGGCTCTTTCCAAAAATACATATTATCTAAAAATACGGTACCTACAGGGGAAGCAGCAATAACCATTTGATTAATATCAGAAAAAGGAATACCTTCAAAATCTGTTAAAGGAATATCAAAACTTACCCATTTTCCTTCTTCAGTTATAGTATTTTCGATCTCAAATTCAATATTATCAGAACCATTGTTCCATCCTGTTCCGTTAAAATCAACGAACTTAGTTTTTAATGTTGTTACATTTGTACTCCATACATCAAAATGGAAATATTCCATTGCAGAAGCATCAATTGGTGCAGATTCTGTAATAATTCCTGCATAATTTAATTCTCTGTAAACTAAAGTTTGATTTTCTTCTATTGCGATTTCCTCTTGTAAAGTTAATGCTGACCAATCTGTAACAAACATATCAACAGTAGCTGGAGTATAAACATCACTAAACAATGAAATTACATCAGCTTCTAATTTATTAGGTGTAGGTGCTGCGGTAAGTGGCTGTAAAATTTCTGTTACCTCAAAATCTACTGTATATTCTGTTGTTTCAATTGCACCACCTTTTGCTACTACTCTAATAGTATAAGTTCCTGATTCTTGATATAAATATGAAGCTACTTCACCAATATTAGCGGTTATAGGCTCATCGTTTCCTTCTTCTCCAAAATACACATCAAATGATGCTGCATAATCAGCAGTTGCCGTTACATTTATTTGTTTAGAGATTGCTGCATCATTTTCAATAGTTACTATTAAATTTTCAGGAGCTTTAAATGAAACCACTAATGGTTGTGTTAACTCACTTTCTAAGCCTGTAATTCCTGTAGCTACAACTTTAAGATTATAATTACCTTCAGCATATATATGCTGAATATTTTCACCCTGCTTTACGTTTATAGCTTCAGCAGTTTCATCTCCTAATATTATTGCATAAGAGACTGCTCCCTCACTATTAGGAGTTATTGTTACTAACCCTGTATTATCTGGAGTTACGTCTAAAAGTACTATTAAATTTGTTGGAGCTACGGCAGTAGATACAAAATCTAAATTACCTAACTCATCTTCAGAACAACTTATTACAGCTGCAACAAATAATAGTATACTTAAGAAATATTTAAATGTTTTCATATGTATTGTTTATTTTTTAATAATTCTGATTTTGGATCCAATTACCACCTGAAAATTGAATTTCTTCTAATGGAATAGGGAATACCTCATTTTTGTTAACTATAAAACCATCAATTTCTTGAGCGGCTCTTCCAGTTCTAACTAAATCGAAGAAACGAAGGCCTTCACCCGCAAACTCAACTCTTCTTTCTGCTAAAATTGCATTGTATAAGTTTGAACCTGTAAAAGTTATTCTATGATTTTGATCTCCAAAAGCTCTGTCTCTTACTTCATTTAAGTAAAGTGCAGCTTTTGCATCATTTCCAGATTTACTGTAAGCTTCTGCAGCCATTAATAACACATCAGCATAACGAATTGCTCTATAGTTATTTGGATTCGTTAATTTTAAATCTGCAGCAGCATTTTCACTTCTTTTTCTAGGAATGTATTTTCTATTAAAATAACCTGTATGCTCATTTTGTATTGTATAAGTTACTTCAGGATGTTCAACTATCCAAGCATCTATATCTAGAATTGTTACCTCTTTTCTTAAATCGTCAGCTTCAAAAGCATCCACTATTTTTTGAGTAGGTAGGTTAAAATTGTTCCCTGCTGTAAAGAAAGGGCCATCGTATGAATTTGGACCTGCAAAACCAACAGCCACATTACCTTCAATAGCTTGCATATAGCCATAACTTCCACCTTCAACATCTGTATATTGAATTTCGAAAACAGATTCAACACCATTTTCTCCTGCCATTTCAAAAATTTCATCAAAATCTTCAACTAAAGAATACCCTTCACTATCAATAACATCTTGTAATTTAGCAGCTGCTAAACCATATTTCTCTATTTGATTGCTATATGATGCTTCATATAAATAAGCTTTCCCTAGTAATGCCAATGCAGCACCTCTTGTAGCTCTTCCCGTTTGCGATGGTATTGAGTTTAAATTCTCTGATGCGAAAATTAAATCCTCATAAATTGCAGCGTATACATCCTCAACAGGTGAACGCGGTATTGATGTTTCATCTCCGGGAGTAAATCTTAAATCTCCTTTCATTGGAATAGGTCCAAACCATTTTACCAATTCAAAATGGTAATAAGCTCTAAGAAAACGAGCTTCTGCTATAATTTGATCTTTTCCTTCAAACTCTATATTATCTTTAAATTCAAGGATATAATTGCTTCTTTGAACACCAGCAAACATCCAATCCCATAATTTTTTAACTTCTGTATTTACAGGTGTATGAATCATATCATCAACTTGTTGATAACCTGGAACATCCGTTGGGCTATTTCCACCACACAAAGTATTGTCTGATGCAAACTCTCCCATTAAAACATTTACAAAAGTTGTTTGTAAAAGGTCATAAGCTCCAATTAATGCACTTTCGTATTCTGATTGAGAATTAAAATAATTCTCAGAATCAATAGAATATTCAACTGGACGTTCAACAAAATCATCGGTACAAGAAATTGTCAGTGCCGAAAATGCTGCTACTACTATTATAGTTATATAAATATATTTTTTCATCTTAATAAATTTAAAAATTAATGTTTAAACCTATCATATAGGTTCTTGGAATTGGGTAAAAACCATCATCTATTCCACCGCCAATAGGGTTACCACTTGAAGCTCCAGGGTCAAAACCTTTATATTTAGTAAATGTATATAGGTTATTTGCACTTGCATATATTCTTAATTTACCAATACCATTTCTTTCCAAAACTTCAGAATTAATAGAATACCCTAATTGTATGTTTTGAATTCTTATATAAGAAGCATCTTCAACAAAATACGTTGATAAAACATTGTTAGTTGATGCTGCAGTTGTTACTCTAGGTGAACTGTTACTTGTTCCTTCTCCGGTCCATCTGTCTAGCGTATAATTTAAATTATTGGCATCAATAGCAATACTTTCATAATTACGTATCATATCATTTCCAACAGAAGCAAAAGTGTACATAGAAAAATCTAATGCTTTGTAATTAAACTGTAAATTAAGCCCCATAGTCGCATCTGGAATTGGGTCTCCAATATTAGTTCTGTCATTTACATCAATAATATCATCATTATTGATATCAACATAACGAAAATCACCAGGTGCTGATTGAGCTCCTAAATCTGATTGTGAAGGGTGTGCACCAATCTCAGCCTGATTTTGGAAAATTCCATCAGTTTGATATCCGTAGAAATAACCTATTGGTTGTCCAACTTCCATTCTAGATGGTGCTGGTTGTCCAATACTAAATACGCCGCCTTCAATAAATTCAGTTCCATTAATTTCTGTTACTTCATTTTTAAGGAATGTTATATTATAACCAACACTCATTGAGAAGTCATCAGAAAAATTATTTTTATAATCTACTGAAAATTCAAATCCTGAGTTTTTAACTGTCCCTGCATTAATAGTTGGAGAAGAAGCTCCTGGTGCCGCAGATCCAAGTATTCCTGAGGTTGGAATTGATGGTATTAACAAATCTGCTCTAGTATCAATAAAATAATCTGCAACAACATTTACTTTGTTATCTAATAATTTCATGTCTAACCCAACGTCAAATTTTCTTGCTTCCTCCCATTTCAAATCTGGGTTAGGAATTTGCCCTGTTGCTACTCCATTTGTTAATTCCCCATCAAAAACATAAGTAGCTTCACCTGATAGTTGTGAGATATAGCCATTGGTTGGAATTCTATCATTACCCAAAGTACCATAACTAGCTCTCAATTTCATAAAATTAAGCACATTAGACTCTTCGAAGAAAGTTTCATCAGATAAAATCCAACCGGCAGTAAATGAAGGGAAATAACCTACTTTATTTCCTGGTCCAAATTTTGTGGAAGCATCTCTTCTTATCATAGCAGATAGCAAATATTTTCCTTTAAAATCATATTGCAATCTACCAAAGTATGAAAGTTTTCTTTCATCATAACTATAAGAACCTACAGGGATTACTCCTGGAGCTGGAGCTCCATTTGCTAATGAAATATCAGCATTACTCCAAGTATTATTTGGTATATCATAACCTGTTGCGAATAATCCATTACCCCACTCTTTAAAAATAGTATTTCCTAAAGTACCAACAATTTTGTGTTCATTAATTTCTTTTGTATACGTTGCATAAATATCAAAAGAATAATTATTATCGTTCACAGCATTTTGAGCAACTGAACTTCTAGTTACATCAAAAACTTTTCCTCCATAATTAACAATTTTAGAAAAACTTTTACCTTCACTATTTGAAGTGTTAAATCCAATTGAACTTGATAAAACTAGACCTTCCATTACATTGTAATCTAAACCGAAGTTCCCACTTAATTTTTTAAAATTATAATCGTTATAAGTGTTTGCAATTTGAGCTAAAGGGTTTATCATTTCATTTCCTAATCTCCCTAATGGGAATATTGTAAAATCTCCATTCTCGTTATAAGGACTTAATGTAGATGGACTATTAACTGCATTTAAAAGTACAGATGCATTACCACCTTCTGGTAATGTTTTTCTATTAAAATAGGTATATATTACATTTGATTTCAATTTCAAATCATCAGAAAGTTCAGCTCCTAAAGAAATTCTTGCTGTATTTCTTAAAAAACCAGATTTATTTCCACCTATAATACCTTCTTGATCTAAATGTGAACCACTTACAGCATACGTAATTTTTTCAGATCCACCAGACATAGACAAATCATGACTTATAATTGGAACTCCTGTCCCAAAAACCTCATCTTGCCAATCTGTACCTCTTCCAATTCCAGATAAATTTGGATAAGGAATCGGATCTCCACCACTTACATAAGCTTCATTTAATAAAGCTGCATATTCCGTAGCATTTAAAACATTTATTTTTTTGGAAGTCTCTTGAAAACCATAATAAGTATTATACGAGATTTTTGGTTTCGCATTTTTCTTACCCATTTTTGTTGTGATTAGAATTACCCCATTTGCAGCTGTAGAACCATAAATTGCAGCTTGTGCATCCTTTAATACAGTAATCGTCTCAACATCATTTGGATTTAACAAACTTAGATCTCCAACATACCCATCAATAATAGTAAGAGGTTTATTATCACCATTGGTAGCAATACCTCTAATACGAATGTTAATATCTGCTCCTGGAGCACCTGAGGTAGTTGTTACATTTACACCCGAAACTGTACCTTGTAAGGCTTGTTCCATTTTAACAGGTTTCAAATTCTCTAATGTTTTAGAGCTAACTACAGATACAGCTCCTGTTACTTCTCTTTTTTTCTGAGTACCATACCCAACAACTACGACTTCGTCTAAGCTTTGAGTATCTTCAACAAGAACAACGTTCAAAGTCTCTGAACTGTTAATAATAACTTCTTGCGTTATAAATCCTAGATAGGAAAATAATAACGTTTCTCCTTTTAGGACATCGGAAATAATAAAATTACCATCGAAATCTGAAGAAGCTCCTTTAGCTGTATTTTTAACAACTATAGAAACACCTGGTAAAGGGTTTCCTCCTGAATCTGAAACAGTACCTTTAATTTCATAGGTTTGTCCTGTGGCTATTAACCCCATCAAACCAACAAAAATTGATAAAATAATTGACTTCATAAATATTTGAATTAAGTTTAGGTTAAAATTACATTAACAAATCTCTAAATTAAATTTATCAACCTCTATAAAAATCATACAAATAAAATATTTCTTATAAAAATGGCTTAAATTATTTTTTAAAAGAGCTTATAATCCCTTTACATAATTAACATTTTTAACAATTACTAGCATACAAATAATAATTAAAAAACCACAACTACAACCTTATAGTTTTGCCAATGTTGTGGTGATGTTGTAGTAAATATTTGTTTTGTAGGGTGTCTAAATAATCTTATAAAAAAATTATTTAGTCTTTTATGGAATAAAGTAGCGATTCCAATATGATTGATTACCTAAAAAGGTGCTATGTAAATATAGATATGTTCTCTTTAATTAGAAAGTAAGATGTAACTAGAAAATAGAAAATTTTAAAAAACAAGCTTGTGAAGGTATTTAAATAAAAAAGATATAGATTTTTAACATTTAAACTCTATGATTTTTTATTGTACTAGTAAATGATATAGGCATAATTTCAAGAAAATCGTTTATATTTTTGGAACAATTAAACTTAAAAACTCTAGACTAAAAAATAAAAATCCTTGTAAAACATAGGATTTACAAGGGTTTAGGCTTATTTGAATACTACTCTAGTGACCTCGGCAGGATTCAAACCTGCAACCGCTGGAGCCGAAATCCAGTGCGCTATTCAGTTGCGCCACGAGGCCTTTATTATCCTAAAAGTTGCTTAACGGCTGTAGAAATTGCTTTTCCATCAGCTTTTCCAGCTAATTGTTTTGAAGCCATGCCCATAACCTTTCCCATATCTTTCATTGAAGTTGCACCAACCTTACTCATAATATCAGCTATCACATTTTTTAAATCATCTTCACTCATTTGTTCTGGTAAAAATTGAGCAATTATTTCAACTTGTGCTAATTCAGGTGCTGCTAAATCTTCACGTGCTTGTTCTTTATAAATTGATGCGCTATCCTTACGCTGTTTTACTAATTTTTGAAGTAATTTTATTTCTTCCTCTTTTGTTAGTTCACTTGAAGCACCTCCTTTGGTTTGAGCCAACAATATTTCAGATTTTATTGCTCTTAAAGATTCTAAAGCTACAGCGTCTTTAGCCTTCATTGCTTCTTTTAGTTTTATCATTAACTCTTGTTGTAAACTCATGTGTAGTTGTTTTTTGCGAAGATAAAAAAAAAGAACTCGAAAATCTTTAATAATTTTAAAGATTTTCGAGTCTAAAACTTAGAAAATCATCTAAGGGTACTCATCTTTGGGCTACTTTTTAATCTACATTATCATGTAAAAAAGAGTTATTAGAACGAAATTGAATATCATCATTATCATCTACTTCAAGAGTAGTTCTAGATTGATTAATTTCAGAAGAATGTGATGTTTTATCTAATTCAACTCCCATTCTTTTATATGCGGGTTCTTTTTCAATTTCTTCAACATTTTTTTTAACTTTATTTACAAATTGATAATTGAAGTTTTTCATTTTTTCTCGTCTGTGAGCGGCTCTTTTTTGTAATTCATCAAAAGTTAATTCTAGTGGTGAAACTTCAATATGATCAACAACTTCTTGTTTATTCACATCAATTTTCAGTTCAGTTTCAGAACGTAACGTAAAATTTAATTCGTCAGCATCATTTTCTTTAACCAAATCAGGTTTTGAAGCTTTTGTTAAATTATCTTCCAGCGCTGAATAATCTTCTAAAGAAAAATAAACTTCTTCATTAACTTCTTTTATGGGTTTTACAACTTGATGATCAACAACTTCAATGTTATTAATCTTATTTATTGGTTCTTCAAATTTTTTTTTGATGAAATTTTCTTCAATTGGCAAATCAAATGTTAATGCTATTTGACTTTCTTCTTCAATTAGTTGAATTGGTTCTTCTTCAACTTCTGAAGTTACTGATGTAATTACAAAATCTTCAATTTTTTCAAATGAAATTTCTTCGTGAATAACATCTATATTTTTAATGAAATCTGTTGTAGGAATTATTTGAAATTCTTCTTCAACTTCTTCTCCTAAATCATGAACTATTTTATCTACTACTTTTGGAGTATTGGTAATTGTATTCACAGTTTTTTTAGGTAAAGGAGCATCTATCCTTTTTTCATTAAAATCATAAGTTGCCTCTTGATCAGAATCAAGCGTATGAATTATTTTTTTAGCCTCAGTATTTGAAATTTCATGTTGTTGATCTTTATTAAAACCTGTAGCTACAATTGTAACAGATATAGCATCTCCTAACGAATCATCTTCACCAACTCCCATAATAATGTTAACATCAGTCGTATTTATAGATGTTTTGGCTTCTGTTTGAATAAATTCATTAATTTCTCCTATTTCATCAATTGTAATTTCTTCGGTACCTGAAACTATTAACAATAGCACATTTTTAGCACCGGTTATTTTATTATCGTTTAATAATGGCGAATCTAAAGCTTTAGAAATAGCTTCATGAGATCTATTTGCTCCTGATGCTGTTGCAGAACCCATAATTGCAGTTCCACTATTAGAAAGTACTGTTTTAGCATCTTTTAAATCAATATTTTGTGTGTAATGATGTGTTATTACTTCAGCAATACCACGTGCAGCTGTTGACAATACTTCATCTGCTTTAGAAAAACCTGCTTTAAATCCAAGGTTTCCATAAACTTCTCTTAATTTATTATTATCTATAACAACCAAAGAATCTACATATTGACGTAGTTTTTCTATTCCTTTTTGAGCTTGTTCATTACGCATTTTACCTTCAAAAGAAAAAGGTGTAGTTACAATACCAATTGTTAACAAATCTAATTCACGAGCAGCTTTAGCAATAATTGGAGCAGCACCAGTTCCTGTTCCTCCACCCATACCAACAGTAATAAATACCATTTTAGATTTAGTAGATAACATTTCTTTTATTTCCTGAACACTTTCTATTGCTGCTTGCTCACCTACTTCTGGGTTTGCACCAGCACCCAATCCTTCAGTTAAAGAAGCTCCTAATTGTATTTTTGTTGGGATTGCGCTACTTTGTAATGCCTGAGCATCAGTATTACAAATAACAAAATCAACGCCATTTATACCTTGTGAGTACATATGATTTACGGCATTACTACCTCCACCACCAACTCCTATTACTTTAATAACGTTAGACTGATTTTTTGGTAAATCGAATGAAATGTTGTCAAAATCTGAACTGCTCATAATATTGTATTTATTTGGTCTTTTCCTTAATTTATTTCTCTATTCTGCATTATCTAAAAAATCTCTGAACTTCTCTCCCCATTTATCGAAAATAGATTTTTTAGGTTCTTCAACTTTTGCTTCTTCATTTTCAGAAGTGTTTTCTTCTAATGATTCCTCATCAACTTTTAACGTGTTTTTTATTTTTTCTTTATCAATTTTATTTAAACCATTCATTAAAAGTCCAACTGCTGTTGCATATTGCGGGCTTGATAAACTTTCATCAGAATCTCCTGCTAAGTTTTCATTTGGATACCCAATTCTTGTATCCATTCCTGTAATATATTCAACTAATTGCTTTATGTGTTTTAATTGTGCGCCACCACCTGTTAAAACAATTCCTGCAATTAATTTTTTCTTTGATTCTTCATAACCATAATTCTTAATCTCCAAAAATACTTGCTCAATAATTTCAATTACTCTAGCATTAATTATTTTTGATAAGTTTTTTAATGTAATTTCTTTTGGATCTCTACCTCTTAAACCAGGTATTGAAACAATTTCATTGTCTTTGTTTTCACCTGGCCACGCCGATCCAAATTTTGTTTTTAATAATTCGGCTTGCTTTTCAATAATTGAACATCCTTCTTTAATATCTTCAGTAATTACATTTCCTCCAAATGGCACTACTGCTGTATGACGAATTATTCCGTTTTTAAAAATGGCTAAATCTGTTGTTCCACCTCCAATATCAATTAATGCAACTCCTGCTTCTTTTTCTTCAGTACTTAAAACTGCTTCTGCTGATGCTAATGGTTCTAATGTAATACCTGCTAAATTTAAACCTGCACTTTTAATACAACGTCCAATATTTCTTATTGAAGAAACCTGACCTACAACCACATGAAAATTAGCTTCTAACCTTCCGCCATACATTCCAACCGGCTCACAAATTTCTGCCTGTCCATCCACTTTAAATTCTTGCGGAAGTACATGTATAATTTCTTCACCCGGAAGCATAACAAGCTTGTATACTTGCTTTTCTAGCTTTTCTAAATCCTCATCATTTATTACTTCTTCAGAGTTTGGGCGCGTGATATAATCACTATGTTGTAAACTTCTAATATGTTGACCTGCAATACCTACAACTGCTTCAGTAATTTTAATTCCAGAAACCGCAATAGCCTCATCAACAGCCATTTGTATAGATTGTATGGTTTGAGTTATATTATTAACAACACCTCTATGCACTCCTAAACTTTTTGCTTTTCCAGTACCAAGCAACTCTATTTTTCCGTACTCATTTCTACGACCAATCATAGCAACAATTTTTGTTGTTCCTATGTCTAACCCTACTGAAATATCATTGTGTTCCATAATTTATTTTTTTGTACACACCACCTGGTTGTTGTATTTTAAATTTATCGCTATATAATTATCTATGGTGTTATCAACCATTGTTTTCTTAAAAAATGATTTCAAATTCTTTAATTTCTGATTCAAATCATTTGTGTTTCCTAAAATTATTTTTTGATTTCCAATTCTGGGCGTCAAAATAAATTCATTATTCGGCATTTTTTGAATACTGATTAACTGTTTTTTTAAAAATTCATCATTCAAAATTGTTGTTACCAACAAATGAATTTCATTAATATCAGTCTCTTTAATAGCTCCATAAACCAACAATACTCTTGCTGAATGATTTGATGATAAAGGCATTATTTTTGCCTGTTTATCAATATAATAACTCTTTGTGTTTGATAGAACTCTTGCAATTGGCGTTCGTTGTTTAACTTTAGCTTTCAACAAACCATCAACCGTTAAAAAAATTGCTGCATTTTCTACCATGGGGTGTGACAGTACATTCTTTTCTAACAACTGTAAATCTATAACAGATTTTGCTTTGTTTTTAACTGTTGCACCATTTTGTATTAACAATTTATTAACCATTTCGTAATTCATAAAAAGATTGTTTCCTTCTTCAAATTCAATCAATATATCACGTACTGTATTTGCATTATTTTTGTTTACTGAAAAGCCAGACAAAAACACTACTAAAGCTAGTAATAAAAACCCTTTTATGTAATTCCAATTAACTTTCAACGCTTAAATTATTTTTAATTTCATCAACTAATCCCCCTATATCTCCAGCACCAATCATAACTATTATTTGTGCTTCTGATTTTAAAACGTTTGCTAATAACTTTTCTTTTGAAGAAACTTGTTTTTTTTCAATTGAAATTTTACTTAGCAACCAATTTGAAGTTATTCCTTCAATTGGCAATTCTCTTGCCGGATAAATATCCAGTAATATTAATTCGTCAAACTTTGCTAAACTTGTTGCAAAATCTTCTACAAAATCTTTTGTTCTACTATATAAATGCGGCTGAAAAATTCCTAACACTTTTTTGGTTGGATACATTTCTTTTACAGAATCTACCACAACATTTATTTCTGTTGGATGATGTGCATAATCATCAATCAATACTAAATTTTCTGATTTAATTTTATACGAAAAACGCCTTTTAATCCCTTTAAATGTTAGTAAAGCTTTAGCAATGACAGGTAGAGAAACTCCTAAATTATTTGCCATTGCCAAAGCTGCCACTGCATTTAGCACATTATGTTTTCCTGGTAAATTTATATGTATGTTTTTTATGCTTTCTAAAGGAGTTTGTACATCAAAAATGTAAGTTCCGCCTTCTATTCTTACATTTTTAGCATCGTAATCAGCATTCTCATTAATTCCGTATGTTAGCCCTTTTATTGGTAATCCTTTTCTTACAATTAACGTGTCAGACACTTTGGCTGCAAATTCTTTAAAAGATTTTTCCAGTTCAGAATGACTTCCATAAATATCTAAATGATCTGCATCCATTGATGTTATGCAAGCAATATTTGGAGATAATTTTAAAAAAGATCGATCAAACTCATCAGCTTCAACCACTGAAATTTCACTGCCTCCCAAAATTAAATTTGAATTATAATTTTCTGAAATTCCCCCTAAAAATGATGTTGCATTTACTTCAGCCTCCTTCAAAATATGTCCTAAAATTGTTGATGTAGTGGTTTTTCCATGAGTGCCTGCAACTGCCAAACAATTGGTGTTTTTAGTAATTTCCCCTAAAATTTCTGAACGTTTTAACACCTTAAAATCATTATTTAAAAAATAATTTAATTCTGAATGATTTGCAGGAACAGCTGGTGTGTAAACTACAATTGTATTTTTATTGTTTTTGAATGCTGAAGGAATTAAATTTAACGAATCTTCAAAATGAATTTCAACACCAATATGCTGCAATGATTTAGTTATATTGGTTGAAACTTTATCATAACCCGCAACATTTTTACCACTACTTTTAAAATAGCTTGCAATGGCGCTCATACCAATTCCTCCTACACCAATAAAATAGACATTATGTATTTTATCTAAATTCAAATTTCTTAACTAATTAATAATTTTTCTATTTCTTTTACTATATCTTTTGTTGCATTTGGCAATGCTAATTTTTTAATGTTTGTACTTAATGTTTGTTGTAATTTTTCGTCATTCAATAATTCACTAAACATTTTTTGAAACATCTCTAATTCAGATTCTTTTAGCAACAAAGCAGCATTTTTATTTACAACAGCCAACGCATTTTTAGTTTGATGATCTTCAGCAACGTTAGGCGAAGGAATAAATATTACTGGTTTACCAACAATACATAATTCTGAAATTGAACTTGCTCCTGCTCTACTAATTAATACATCTGCTGCTGCATATGTCAAGTCCATTTTATTCAAAAAAGCATACGTTTGTACACCTTCTAATTCATCATATTTTTTGAATTCATTATAATATAACTTCCCTGTTTGCCAAATTACTTGGACTTTATTTTTTACTAACCAATGAATGTGTTTTTCTATTAAATTATTTACAGCTCTTGCGCCTAAACTTCCACCAATAACTACCAGTGTTTTTTTGTCTAAATTTAAATTAAAATGAACCTCAGCTTCTTCTCTTTTATCTTCAACCTTCAATAAATCTTGACGAACTGGATTTCCGGTTTTTATAATTTTTTTAGAATGAAAAAAACGCTCTAAACCATCATAAGCAACACAAATTTTATCAGCCTTTTTACTCAACAATTTATTGGTTATTCCTGGATATGAATTTTGTTCTTGAATAACTGTTTTTACACCTTTTCTATTCGCCATAAATAAAGTTGGGCCACTTGCAAAACCACCAGTACCAATTACTATTGTTGGTTTAAATTTTTTGATAATTTTATAAGCATTCCACAAACTACTAAGAAGCTTAAATGGAAATGCTAAATTTTTTAATGACAAACTCCTTTGAATTCCTGAAATCCACAATCCTTTAATTTCAAAACCTGCTTGTGGAACTTTTTCCATTTCCATTCTATCTTTGGCACCTACAAACAAAAAGTTAGCTTCAGGATACTTTCCTTTAAGCTCATTTGCTATAGAAACAGCCGGGTAAATATGCCCACCTGTACCACCTCCACTTAATATGACATTAATCGATTGCTTCATGTAAAATATCTAATGGGTTTTCTTCAGTTTCTTTTTCTTCTTTATTAGCTGATACACTTAAAATAATTCCAATAGCAATACATGTCATCCAAATAGATGTTCCTCCGCTACTAATTAATGGCAATGTTTGACCGGTTACAGGAAATAAATTAACAGCTACCGCCATATTTATCATAGCTTGAAATATGATTGGCAAACCAACTCCAATGACTAATAATGTTGCAAAAATGCTCGTTGCTTTTTTAGCTGCCATTACAATTCTAAATAACAATAAAAAATATGAGAGTATAATAACTGAAGCGCCCAACAAGCCATATTCTTCAATTATAATTGCAAAAATAAAATCGGACGAAGATTGTGGTAAAAAATTTTTCTGAACACTTTTTCCTGGTCCTCTTCCTATTAAACCTACACTAGCAATAGCTATTTTAGCTTTTTCAACTTGATAACCTTCTTCTGCATTTTTATTAGAAAAATTCTCAACTCTACTAATCCAAGTATCAACTCTATTTGGCATTGCATCAGGAAATGCTTTTGCAACAAGCACAAATAGAGTTAACCCCAGAATACCCATTCCCACAACGGATAATATATATTTTAAAGGATAACCACCTATGAAAACTAATAATAACACCATGCAAAAAACAATGGCTGTTGTTGAGAAGTTTGCTGGTAATATTAAAATTAATACTGCAGCTACAGGAAGCCATAAATACAATGCTGTTTTTTTAATAGTCACTTCTTTATCCTTATTACTTGCTAAATAATGAGATACATACATCATTAAAACCAAACTAGCCAATGTAGATGTTTGAAAACTAATACCTATAATTGGTATTTGAATCCAACGGCTAGCATTTGCACCTCCAATGGTTGTACCTTGTGTTATTGTGTAAACAAGTAGTAATATTACAAACGGAATCATTAAAACTGCTCCTCTTCTAAAATAAATTAGTGGCATTTTATGAACTGCGTAAATAATTAAAAATCCACAAGACAGTAAAAAAACATGTTTTAATAAATGAAAAGTAGTAGTACCATTATTTACAACATACACCAAGTTTGTACTTGCGCTGTAAACAGGTAAAAATGATAGAATAGCTAAAAAGCCTACAATTCTCCAAATTGCTCTATCTCCCTCTAATTTTTTAAAAATACTTTTCATGTATATTTTTAACTTTTATTATAACTCTTTAACAGCTTGTTTAAATTTATTACCTCTGTCTTCATAATTTTCAAACAAATCAAAACTTGCGCAAGCTGGTGACAACAATACCGCATCACCTTTTTCAGCTATTTTGTATGCAACTTTCACTGCTTCTTCAGCTCCAGCAGTTTCAACAACTAAATCAACTACATTATAAAAAGTTTGCACTATTTTTTGATTATCAACACCTAAACAAATAATTGCTTTCACTTTTTCTCTTACCAAAGGCATTAAATCTAAATAATCGTTTCCTTTATCAACTCCACCTACAATCCAAACTGTTGGAGACTGCATACAATCTAAAGCGTAAAATGTAGCATTAACATTCGTTGCTTTAGAATCATTAATATATTGCACTCCATTTATTTTTAGCACAGACTCAAGTCTATGTTCAGCACCTTCAAAATCTTCTAAACTTTCTCTTATTGTTTCTTTTCTTACTTTTAACAATGAAGCTGCCATAGCAGTAGCCATTGCGTTTTTTGTGTTGTGTTTTCCTTTTAATGCTAAGGTTGAAATGCCCATTATTTTTTCTTCTTTTTTATAATTGATTATTAGTTGTTTGTTTTTTAAATACACTCCTTGTTTTAATTCGCTTTTTATTGAAAAAGGTAATAATGTAGCTTTTACTTTATTATTTTTAAGCCAATTAGAAATTACCTCGTCATCAAAATCATAAATCAAAAAATCATTTTCTGTTTGATTTTCTATAATTCTGAATTTAGAATTGATATAGTTATCAAACTTATAATTATACCTATCTAAATGATCAGGTGTTATATTTGTAATTATTGCTATATGAGGTGCAAAATTTTCAATTCCATCTAATTGAAAACTGCTTAACTCCAACACATGAATATCTGATTTTTTTTCAGCTACTTGTTGTGCAAAACTGTCTCCAATATTTCCACCCATACTCACATTGAAATTTTCTTTCTCCAAAACATGATTTAGAAGCATTGTTGTAGTAGTTTTCCCGTTTGAACCGGTTATCCCAACAATAACTCCATTTGTATATTTTGAAGCAAACTCAATTTCAGAAATTACAGAAACACCCTTTTCTTTTAACGCTATTACTAATGAAACAGTATCAGGAATTCCCGGACTTTTCATTACTAAGTCAGCATCAAAAATTTTAGTTTCAGTATGATTTCCTTCTTCAAAAGAAATGTTATTATTTAAAAGAACTTTTTTATATTTTTCTGCAATTGTTCCTCTGTCAGAAACAAAAACATTGTACCCTTTTTGCTTTCCCAAAATAGCAGTTCCTATGCCGCTTTCACCTGCTCCAAGAATCACTAATTTTTTCATTTATCGTAACTTTAACGTTACTATTGTAAACACTGCTAATAGAATACCTATAATCCAAAAACGTGTTACTATTTTACTCTCATGATACCCGGATTTTTGGTAATGATGATGTAATGGCGACATTTTAAATATGCGCCTTCCTTCTCCGTACTTTTTCTTGGTATATTTAAAAAATCCTACTTGAAGTATCACCGATAAATTTTCTACTAGAAAAATTCCAGCCAACACAGGTATTAATAATTCTTTACGAACAGCAATAGCTAAAACAGCAATAATACCTCCAATAGTTAAACTTCCAGTATCACCCATAAAAACTTGAGCCGGATAGGTATTGTACCATAAAAAACCTATCAATGCGCCAACAAAAGCCGCAATAAAAATGGTCATTTCACCAGAATTTGGGATATACATAACATCCAAATAATTGGCGAAAATTATGTTACCTGAAACCCATGAGAAAATACCTAAAGTAAGTACAATAATTGCCGACGAACCAGCTGCTAAACCATCAATTCCATCGGTTAAATTTGCGCCATTTGAAACTGCTGTTATAATAAAAATTACAATTGGAATAAAAATTAACCAAGCATATTCTTTAAATCCATTCCCTAAAAAGCTTAACACATCTGCATATTCAAACTCGTTATTTTTTACGAATGGAATGGTGGTTTTTGTTGATTTTTTTGCGTCAGCAAATAAAACAGGTGCTCCTTTCTCTGAAACATATTGGTATTTTACTGGTAATTTTTCTTTCATTGTAACACTTGGATGAAAATAAAGCATTGCTCCAACAAAAATTCCTAAAGTAACCTGGCCTAAAATTTTGAACCTCCCCTTTAAACCTTCTTTATCTTTTTTGAAGATTTTAATATAATCATCAATAAAACCAATTGCACCCATCCACAATGTTGTAATCACTAATAGTACAATGTAAATATTGTCAATTTTAGCAAATAACAACACAGGAATTAACGTTGCCAAAATAATGATAATACCACCCATTGTAGGCGTTCCTGCTTTTTCTACTTGACCTTCTAAGCCTAGATCTCTAACAGATTCTCCAACTTGTTTTTGCTGTAAATAATTAATAATTCGTTTACCATAAATTGTTGAAAAAAGCAATGAAATCATAAACGCCAATGCAGATCTAAAAGAAATGTACTGAAACAATCCAGCTCCTGTTAAATTGTAATGATTTTCTAAATATTCAAATAAATAATATAGCATCGCTTAACTTTCTATGGCTATTAATAATTCTGTTATTTTCTCGTAATCATCAAAATGTGAACGTTTTCCATTTACTTCCTGATAGGTTTCGTGTCCTTTTCCTGCTATTAAAATAATATCTCCTTTTCTTGTAAATTTTATAGCTGTTTTAATTGCTTGTTCTCTATCTAAAATTGAAATTGTTTTTTTAAAATTTTGAGGTTCAACTCCCGCTTCAATTTCCTCAATAATTGTTTGTGGATTTTCACTTCTTGGATTATCAGAAGTAAAAATTGCTTGCGTACTTAATTGAGATGCTAAACGCCCCATAACAGGTCGTTTAGCTTTATCTCGATCTCCACCGCATCCCACAACGGTAATAACTTGTTCATTTCCAGTTCTAATATCATTAATAGTTTCCAACACATTTTTTAATGCATCTGGTGTGTGCGCATAATCAACTACAGCTGTTACGCCACCTTCAGAAATAAAATGTTGGAATCTTCCACTCACACTTTCTAATTCACTTATATAAATTAATGCTTCAGTTTTATCTATCCCTAATAAATTTGCGACTCCAAAAACTGCTGCTAAATTGTACGCGTTAAAACTGCCTATTAATTTTGCCCAAACTTCATTATTATTTATAGTTAACAACAAACCTGAAAATTGATTTTCTAAAATTTTAACTTTAAAATCAGCCATTGTTTTTAATGCATACGACTGCTTTTTAGCTTCAGTGTTTTGAAGCATAATTGTACCGTTTTTATCATCTAAGTTTACCAATGCAAAAGCTGATTTTGGCAACGAATCAAAAAACGATTTTTTTACATCTCTATATTCCTTAAAAGTTTTATGATAATCTAAATGATCGTGTGTTAAATTGGTGAAAACCCCACCTGAAAACTGTAATCCTTCAGTTCTTTTTTGATGAATTCCATGAGAACTCACTTCCATAAAGCAATAATCAACACCTAATTCAACCATTTCATTCAAATATTTATTAATTAATACTGAATTTGGTGTTGTATGTGTTGCGTTATGCTGAATTGAATCAACCATAATTTTTACAGTTGACAACAAACCTGTTTTATAACCGGCTTTTTGAAATAAATTATATAATAATGTTGCAATAGTAGTTTTACCGTTTGTGCCAGTAATACCAATTAATTTTAATTTTGATGATGGGTTTTCATAAAAATTTGAAGCTATAATTGCCAATGCTATATCTGCATCAGTTACTTTAATGTATGTAATCTCTTGAAGTATTTTTTTAGGTAAATTCTCACAAACAATAACTGTTGCACCTAACTTAATAGCTTTTTCAATAAATTGATGTCCGTCAAAAGTTAACCCTTTTTGAGCCACAAACAGCGTGTTTTGCTTCACCTCTCTAGAATCAAAAACAATAGCGTTTACCAGCTTCTCAGTGCTACCAAGAATTGTATCTAAACTAACTTTATATAATATGTCTTTAACTAACTTCAATTATATGAGATTTAAAACTATTGTTGCGCCTTTTGTTAATTTTTCCCCAGCTTTTATTGACTGCTTTTTTACTTTTCCTTTACCTGTATAATTCACCTTCAAACCAATATTTTCTAGTAAAGAAATTGCATCCATACCAACCATTCCTTTTACATTTGGAATTGAATTAAATTCCTTGTTAGAAATTGCATAATACTTTTTGAAACTATTATTAACACCTGTTAAGTTTGGAGTGTTATTATCAATTTCATGAATAATGTGGTTTGAAGTATATATTTTATGTGCAATATCTTTAAAAACAGGACCAGAAACATCTGCACCATAAAAACCTGTTTTTGAATCAGGTTTATGAATGACAACAATGCATGAGTATTTTGGATTTTCAGCAGGAAAATAACCTGTAAATGATGAAATGTATCTTTTATTTTTAACCCATTCTTCATAGTTTCCGTACTCTGTTCTTGCAGTCCCTGTTTTACCAGCCATTGAGAAATTTTCATCATACAATTTTTGACCAGTTCCGCGAACAACAACATTTTTTAAAACTTCTTGAACTTTCTTAACGGTTTCTTTAGAACATATTTCAGAATCAATTACAACTTTATCAAAAACTTCAAGCTTATTATCTCTAGAACGAATTTCCTTTACAAACTTTGGTTTCACCATTTCCCCATTATTTGCAATTGCATTGTAAAAAGTTAATGTTTGTAACGGTGTTAATTTTAAATTATAACCGTAAGCAATTGAAGGTAGAGCGTTTTTACTCCATATTTCATCTCCAGGTGAAGGAATTTGAGGCTTTCCTTCTCCTTTTATTTTTAAACCTATTAGGCTATTTAAGTGCATTCTTTTTAAAGAATTGATGAATTCTTCTGGCTTTTTACCAAAATTTTCTTCAATCAATCTTGCAAAACCAATATTTGACGAAACTTCTAACGCACGAGCAGCCGAAATTTCTCCATAACCACCTCTGTGAGAATCATTAATATACCTACCATACATTCTATATTTTCCTTCACCCGTATCAACAACTGTACTTGTATCTATTTTACCTGATTCTAAAGCCGCAACCAAAGACATTACTTTAAAAGCTGAACCTGGTTCATGAGATTCATAAACAGCATAGTTTCTTTTTTCGTAATATTTACCTAGTGAACTTCTCCCTAAATTTGAGATTGCCTTAATTTCACCGGTTTTAGTTTCCATAACCACAACACAACCGTGTTCTGCATTGTAAATTTCTAACTGCCTTAGCAAAGAGTGATGTGCAATATCTTGTATGTTTACATCAATAGTTGTAACTATATCTTTACCGTCTATTGGCTCTTTTTCGTTATTATCATTAATTGGTTTCCATTGGCCTTGAGCAATTTTCTGCTTCATTCTCCAACCATGCTGACCTTTTAAATAACTTCTATATGCGCCTTCAATTCCTGGAGCTCCTCTATAATCATCATAACCAATAGTTCTTTCAGCAACTTTACCTAACGGATGCGCTCTAACAGTTGATTGTTCAGCAATAAAACCACCTTTGTACATTCCTAAATTAAAAATTGGGAATGATTTTAGTTTCATATAATCATTATAGCCCAACTTTCTTTCTATAAATAAGTACCTATTTTTTGTGTTTCTGGCTTTTCTAATTTTAGTTTCCCAAGCCAACACAGAATTTCCTAACATTTTTGATAACTCTTTGGCTAAGTTTCGTATTTCTTTTTCAAAAACTTCAGCATTAACAGTAACAACATCCATTCTAATTTCGTATTGCGACATTGATGTTGCTAACAAACTACCATCAGCTGAAAAAACATTTCCTCTATTTGAAAAAATGGTATCATTTCTTAAGGTAAGTTGCTCTGATAAGTTTCTGTACTTTTCACCATCAGTAATTTGAATATTGGTAAGCTGAACTACTATCACCACTAAAAACAGCGTGATGAACACAAGTACAAGATACAATCTCTTCATTATGTTTTTTTTAGTAGTTGTCAAAGTTTATTTATTTTTTATGGGTTACTCTTATTACTTGCGGTGGCGTTTCACTTGGTTTTAATTCCAACTCCAACACCTTAATTTTTATTGTTGACTCTAATTTTAAATTCATTGAAGTAGATCTTGTATCTACAAATTCCGACCTTAATTGCTTTACCTTTTTGTTTAGCTTTGCAATTTCCATTACTTTTTTATCTGAACTATGTGAACTGGCAATCATAACCATCATTAACATTACCATAAACAACATAAAACGCCAATTTTTAAACGAGTCTTCATTTACTAAAAAATCACCTTTTAATAATTGATATATGCTGTTTTTAAATTTAGACATTACTTTAATGTTGCTATTCTTAGTTTTGCACTTCTTGCTCTATTATTTATTTTAATTTCCTGAAATGAAGGAATTATCATTTTTCCTAATTTTTTCATTGGCACAGTTATATTTCCATAAAAATCTTTTTCAGGCTCACCTTCAAACAATCCATTTCTTATAAAACGCTTCACCAATCTATCTTCAAGAGAATGATATGATATTACACTTAGTCTTCCCTCTTCATTTAATACTTCTGGTATTTGTAATAAAAACTCTTTTAAAGCTTCTATTTCCTGATTCACTTCTATTCTAATTCCTTGAAATATCTGTGCTAATATTTTATGTTCAACAGCTTTTGGAACAAACTCATTCAACACTTCTTTTAATTGAAAGCTTGTTTTAATTTTCTTTTCAGTTCTTGTTTCAACAATTTTTTTAGCTATTGCTCGTGCATTTCGTAATTCACCATATTGAAATAACACATCACTTAATTTTTGTTCATCGTAAAAATTCACTACTTGAAATGCCGATAACTCACCTTCTTGATTCATTCTCATATCTAAATCCGCATCAAACCGTGTTGAAAAACCTCTTTCAGCTTCATCAAACTGATGTGAAGAAACACCTAAATCTGCCAAAACACCGTCCACTTTTTTTACGCCATAAAATCTTAAATATCTTTTTATGAATCTGAAATTTTGAGGAATCAATGTAAAACGCTCATCATCAATCATATTTCGTTTTGCATCTTCATCTTGGTCAAATGCAAACAGTTTTCCATCTTCATTTAACCTGCTTAATATTTCTCTTGAATGACCTCCACCACCAAAAGTAACATCAACATATACACCGTTTGGCTTAATATTTAAACCATCAATACTCTCTTTTAATAAAACCGGATTATGATATTCCATCTTCGCTATCTATTACATTACCCATAACTTCTTCAGCTAAACCTGCAAAATCAACTGTTGCATCATCAATAGCTTTTTCATAATTATCCTTATCCCAAACTTCAATAATATTTACAGCTGAAGAAAGAACCACATTTTTAGTAATCCCAGCAAAATTTTGTAAATCTTTTGGTATCAACAATCTTCCCGAAGCATCTAATTCAACAATTTTTACTCCCGCAGTAAATCTTCTTATAAAGTCATTATTCTTTTTAACAAACCTATTCAACTTGTTTACTCTCTGCATTAAAATATTCCACTCAGACATCGGGTACATTTCTAAACATGGCTGAAACACAGAACGTTTCAATACAAATCCATCTTGTAATATTGGTGAAAGCTGTTTCTTCAATGCAGCCGAAAGTACTAGCCTTCCTTTGGCATCTGCTTTACATTCATATGTTCCAATTAAATTTACCATTGCTTGTTTGAGTCAACCCAAAAATATAAATTTTTTCCCACAAATATCCACTTTTACCCACTTTGTTGATAACTTTTAACACTTACACTGGTTTTTCGACTATAATTTTGAATTTCAGGCAGTTAAAACTTAATTTACTTGTATTTATAAAAAAGTAGTAATTTAGAAAAAAAACTTACCTTTGTCGCAAGCATAAAAATCAAAATTTAATGAGTAAGAATCTTATAACAGAAGGGAAGTTTAGTTATCTTGAAGCTGGAGAAGGGCAACCTATTATAGTACTTCATGGACTTATGGGAACCTTGAGTAATTTTGACAACGTTTTAAGCTATTTTTCAGCTAATGGTTATAAAGTAATTATTCCCGAATTACCTATATACACTTTACCCTTATTAAAAACCAATGTTAAAAATATTTCTAAATTCCTAAAAGAATTTATGGCTTTTAAAAATATTGATAACACAATTTTACTGGGAAACTCATTAGGAGGACACATTGCTTTGTATTTTACAAAATTAAATTTGAAAAATGTGACTGGACTTGTTTTAACTGGAAGTTCAGGTTTATATGAAAAATCTATGGGTGATACATACCCGAAAAGAGGTGATTATAACTATATAAAAACTAAAACTGAAGAGGTTTTTTATGATCCTAAAGTTGCCACTAAAGAAATGGTTGATGAAGTTTTTGCTTCAGTTAATGACAGACATAAAGTTATAAGAACTTTAGCCATTGCTAAAAGTGCAATTAGACATAATATGGCTAAGGATTTACCTGAAATGAATACTCCTACGTGCTTAATTTGGGGAAAAAACGACACTGTGACTCCGCCTGAAGTAGCTGAAGATTTTGAAAAATTATTGCCTGATGCTAACTTATTTTGGATTGACAAATGTGGACATACACCTATGATGGAGCATCCTGATGAGTTTAATAAAATTCTTGAAGGTTGGTTAAATGAACGAAATTTGTAACTAATGAAAATTAAAACCGCTGATTTTGTAATTAGCAATTCGGATGTTGCTAAATGTCCAAAAGAAATTCTTCCTGAATACGCATTTATTGGGAGATCAAATGTTGGTAAATCTTCATTAATCAACATGCTTACCGACAGGAATAAGCTAGCTAAAATATCTGGGAAGCCAGGTAAAACACAGCTTATTAATCACTTTAAAATAAATAATAATTGGTTTTTAGTAGATTTACCAGGTTATGGTTATGCTAAAGTTTCAAAAACCGTAAAACAAACTTTTCAAAGTTTTATAAAAAATTACTTTTTACAACGTGAACAATTAATTTGCACGTTTGTATTAATTGATTCACGACTTGAACCTCAAAAAATTGATTTAGAATTTATGCGATTTTTAGGCGAAAGCGGAATTCCGTTTTGTATCATTTTTACAAAAATTGATAAAATTAAATTATCTCAACTAAATAGAAATGTTGAAGTTTATTCTAAAACAATGACTAAAACAATGTGGGAAACTATGCCACAACACTTTATTTCATCTTCAACTAATGCTTCAGGAAGAAAAGAAATACTTGAATTTATTGATGAAATAAATCAAAAAGTAGAAAAAAAGAACTAAAATGCCTTCTACTAAAGACAATTTAAAAATCTTATTTGAAGATAACCACCTAATTATTGTTAACAAACAATCTGGAGATATTATTCAAGGTGATAAAACCGGCGACACACCCCTAAGCGAAATTGTCAAAGAATATATCAAAGAAAAATACAACAAACCTGGAAATGTTTTTTTAGGAGTTGTTCACAGATTAGACAGACCAACAACAGGTGTTGTTGTTTTTGCTAAAACATCTAAAGCATTAGAACGGTTCAACAAAATGTTACGTGATAAAACTGTTAACAAAACGTATTGGGCTGTGGTAAAAAACAAACCAATTAAAGAAATTGATACGCTTACCGGATATTTAAAAAAGAATCCTAAAAACAATAAATCCACTTCTTATTCTTCTGAAATTGAAGGAAGTAAAAAAGCCACTCTTCATTATAAAACACTAAAATCTTTAGATAATTATCACTTATTAGAAGTTGATTTAGAAACGGGTCGTCATCATCAAATTAGATGCCAGCTAGCAGCTATTGGATCGCCCATAAAAGGCGATTTAAAATATGGTTTTAACCGAAGTAATAAAGATGCAAGTATACACTTACACGCACGCAAAATTGAGTTTATTCACCCAGTTACAAAAGAAACTATTTTAATAACTGCTCCAACTCCAAATGAAGTTATTTGGCAAGCTTGCAATTAAAAATTAAGCGTTATTCTTCTTTTCTATAATATCCCCTAAACATAAATTTCCAACACTTCCTTTGTGTGTGTGAATTACTTTTTTTTCTGGATTAAAAGTGCCTTCATTAATACTTTTTCCAATAATTTTATAGGCATCTCTAAATGGTGTTCCATTTTGAACTAACTTGTTAACCTCCTCTACACTAAACAAATACAAATATTTATCATCATCAATTATAGCATCGTTTATTTGAATATTATGTAACGAATAAGTCAACATTTCTAAACACGATTTTAATACTGAAAATGATGGAATTAATCCTTCTTTTAACAGTTGTAAATCTCTGTGATAACCACTTGGTAAATTAGTTGTAATTAATGTAAACTCATAAGGTAAGGCTTGTAGTTTATTACATTTTCCTCTTATCAATTCAAAAACATCTGGGTTTTTTTTATGCGGCATTATACTTGAGCCTGTTGTTAATTCATCTGGAAATGAAATAAAACTAAAGTTTTGACTCATATATAAACAAATATCCATGCTCATTTTTGCCAATGTACTTGCTACTGAACTTAGTGCAAAAGCTACCGACTTTTCTAGCTTTCCTCTTCCCATTTGAGCAGCAACAGAGTTGTATTTTAATGTTTCAAAATTTAATTCTTTGGTTGTAAAATCTCTATCAATTTGGAATGAACTTCCATAACCAGCTGCAGAACCTAACGGATTTTGATCCGCTACTTTGTAAGCTGCTTTTATAAAATAAATATCATCAATTAAACTTTCAGCATACGCAGAAAACCACATTCCAAAAGACGAAGGCATTGCCACTTGTAAATGCGTATAACCTGGTAGTAAAACATCTTTATATTGTTCGGCTAATTTAATTAACAAATCAAAAAGCTCATCAACGCCACCTTCAATTTCGTCTAATGCATCTTTTACATATAAATGCACATCAACCAAAACCTGGTCATTTCTTGAACGAGCTGTATGAATTTTTTTACCTGTATCTCCTAACTTCTCCGTTAATAAAAATTCTATTTTAGAATGAACATCTTCAAATGTATCTTCAATAATAAAATTTCCATTATTAATATCAGCTAAAATCAACTCTAATTCTGTTTCTAAAGATTGTAATTCTTTCGCAGTTAACAAACCAATGCTATGTAACATTTTTGCATGTGCAACATTACCAATCACATCGTATTTTGCCAAAATTAAATCTAATTCTCTGTCGTTTCCAACAGTAAATAAATCTATTTTTTTATCGGTTGAAAATCCTTTATCCCAAAGTTTCATAATTATATAATTTCATTTAATATTTTAATGTACAAATCTATACCTTCTTCAATTTCGTTCAAATAAATAAACTCATCGGCTGTATGTGAACGTAAACTTTGCCCAGGCCCTAATTTTAACGATGGACAACTTAACACCGCCTGATCAGACAATGTTGGCGAACCATACGTTTCTCTTCCTAATTTAATACCAGCTTCAACAATTGGATGCTCTTTTGGGATGGAAGAAGAGTTTAAACGAAGTGATCTTGGGCATACTTCAGACTTCACATTTGATTGTATAATTTCATTAACTTCTTGATTGCTATACGCATCAGTAACCCTAACATCAACCACGTAGTTACAACTAGCCGGAATCACATTGTGTTGATGTCCTGCTTCAACTTGTGTAACTGTCATTTTAACTTTACCTAAAGTTTCAGAAACCTTTGGAAATTCAAAAGTTTGAAACCAATTAATATCTTCAATTGCATTATAAATTGCATTATCTCCTATGCCGTGTGCAGCGTGACCTGCAGTTCCTTTTGCTTCACAATTTAACACCATTAAACCCTTTTCAGCAATTGCTAATTGCATTAATGTTGGCTCTCCAACAATAGCAAAATCAATTTCAGGAATCACTTTTAGCATACTATTTAAACCATTTGGCCCAGAATTTTCTTCCTCGGCAGAAGCTACAATTATAAAATTATAATTCAAATCATTGCGATTATAAAAATACGTGAATGATGCCAATAATGAAACCAAACAACCACCGGCATCATTACTTCCTAAACCATATAATTTACCATCAACAACTTCCGGGTTTAAAGGATCTTTTGTATATCCTTTATTTGGTTTTACTGTATCGTGATGCGAGTTAAGCAATATTGTTTTTTTCGATACATCAAAATGCTTGTTTTTTGCCCAAACATTATGTTTATCACTTTCAAATTTTATATCATGACTAGAAAACCATTGCATAATTAACAAGGCTGTTTCATTTTCTTCTCCTGAAAATGACTGCTTTGAAATTAAATTCTTCAACAATTCAATAGCTTCTTTTGTAAGTTGATTTATCATTATTTTAAACTTAATGTTGTAAATAAATTTGCTTCATTTTTCACCAATGAAGCATCTCCAATTTTTACTTTTTGAACTCCTTTTTTTAATGCGCTAAAACAATTATGAAGTTTAGGAATCATACCTTCTGAAATAACACCCTGCTCTATTAACTGTTCGTATTTGTTTAGATTAATGTCTTTAATTACTGAATTTCCATCTTCAATGGTTTCTAAAACACCTTTCAATTCAAATACATAATTTAACTGAACATTGAACAAATCACTCATTGCAATTGCAACTTCTGAAGCAATTGTATCAGCATTAGTATTTAATAATTGTCCTTTTTTATCGTGTGTAATTGCACAAAAAATCGGAGTCATATTATTTTGTAAAAACACATTGATAGTTTCAGTATTTACTTCATCTACATCACCTGCAAACCCATAATCAATCTCTTTAACAATACGTTTGTGAGCCAATATACAATTTGCATCAACTCCCGACAAACCTAAAGCATTGCAATTATTTTGCTGTAATTGAGCCGTTATATTTTTATTTAACAAACCTGCATATACCATAGTAACCACTTCTAAATTAGCTTCATCAGTTACTCTTCTACCGTTTATCATTTTAGGTTTTAAACCCATTTCTGAAGCAATTTCAGTAGCTCTTTTTCCTCCTCCGTGAACTAAAATTTTAAAACCTTCTAATTCAGAAAAATCTTTTAAAAAGGAAGCTAAAGCAACCTCATCATTAATGATGTTCCCTCCTATTTTAACGATATTAAGTTTACTTTTCATTTTTTATTCTATTTCTAAATGTCATTCCTGCGAAGGCAGGAACCTATTTCTATAAACATTCTTTGGATTCCTGCCTTCGCAGGAATGACAAATTAAATTTTCGTCAACCTGAACCTGATTCAGGTTCGCATAATAACTTGCGATCACTATGATGAGATTCTGAAACAAGTTCAGAATGACGACTTTTTATTATTTTAAGACTATAAGTTCTCCAATATTTTCTTCAACACAATTTGTGCAGAATAAGTTCTATTATTTGCCTGCTGAATCACAATTGAATTTTCAGAATCTATCACTTCATCTGCAACTATCACATTTCTTCTAACTGGCAAACAGTGCATAAACTTCGCATTATTTGTTAATTTCATTTTATCTGCATTAATCATCCATTCCGAATCAGTTTTTAAAACCTGCCCGTATTCTTTATAAGAACTCCAATTTTTAACATAAATAAAATCTGCATTTTCAAAAGCTTTTTCCTGATTGTATTCTATGGTTGAATTCTTCGTTATTTCAGGATTCAACTCATAACCTTCTGGATGTGTAATTACAAAATCGGCACCTTGAAATTGCATCATTTCTACAAAAGAATTTGCTACTGCATGTGGCAATGCCTTTGGATGCGGAGCCCAACTCAATACAACTTTTGGTTTATGTAAAACTTTGTTTTCCTCCATAGTAATTGCATCAGCCAACGCTTGTAAAGGATGCCCCGTGGCGCTTTCCATATTTACAACCGGAATCCCTGCATATTTCTCGAAACTATTTATCACAATTTCGGCATTGTCTTTTTCTTTATCAGTCAACGATGCAAAAGCTCTAATAGCCACAATATTGCAATATTGCGCAATTACTTTCGCCGCTTCTTTTATATGTTCAGATTTATTTTGATTCATTACAACTCCATCTTCAAACTCTAATTGCCAACCTTCGCTTCCAAAATTCATTACAATAGTATGCATTCCTAAATTTTGAGCTGCTTTTTGAGTGCTTAAACGTGTACGTAAACTATTGTTAAAAAATAATAAACAAATTGTTTTCCCTTCTCCAAGAGTTTTAAACTGTAATTCGTTTTTCTTTAACTCAATAGCCTCTTGCACTGTTATTTGCAAACTATCCAAATCTTTTAAGCTAGTGTAATGTTGCATTTTATTGTATTGTTATTTTTGTGAATTCTGCCTTATTATTAATTGCGTTAACTATAAAATTATCGTTTGAACCATTTAAAATCCAGGTTTCAATATTGGCTTTTTGTGCTATTTCAGCAGCTTCAATTTTAGTTTTCATTCCTCCGGTTCCTCCATTAGAAACAGATTTTTCAGCTTCGCCTTTTAAGAGTTCAATATCAGCTGTTTTCACAATAGTTTTTAAATTGTTATTATTGATAGATTCTTTGGTGTAAACACCATTTGTATTGGTGGCAATTATCAGTAAATCAACCTCTAACAAAACTGCTGCTAATGCCGATAACTTATCATTATCACCAAATTTAATCTCATCAGTTGCTACAGTATCATTTTCATTAATAATAGGAATATAGCTATTTTCAACTAATACATTAATTGTATTTACAATATTTTTTTTGGATTGTTTTTTCTCAAAATCTGAATACGACAATAAACATTGTGAAGTTAACAACCCTAATTCTCTAAAATTTTCTTGAAAAATTCGCATTAAATGTGGTTGACCAATAGATGCTAATGCTTGCTTTACATTAATTTCCTTTCCGTTACTCTCTAAATTTACAAATTGTTTGGCTGCAGCTATTGCGCCAGAGCTCACAATTACAAATTCGTAATCATCTTTTAACAAGGCTATTTGTTGTGCAATGTCTTCAATTTTACCTCTAGAAATATTATTAGTTCCTTTGGTGAGCACATGTGTACCTATTTTGAGTAAAATTCTCTTTTTATCTGATTTGCCCATCTCCGTATATAAACCATTTGTTTGTTACTAAATGTTGCAATCCCATTGGACCTCTATGATGCAGCTTATCTGTGCTAATTGCCAATTCACCACCCAAGCCAAACTGACCACCATCTGTAAAACGAGTAGAAGCATTCTGATACACTGCTGCAGAATCAACAGATTCCATAAAAGCGGTTGCAATTTCGTCATTTTTTGTAATAATAACTGCTGAATGTCCACCTCCGTATTTGTTGATTTTAGCAATAGCTTCTTCCGAAGAATTTACACTTCCAATTACAATTTTATAATCTAAAAATTCTTCAAACCAAATATCCTCATTATCAAAGGCTGAAACATTTTCAAAAGCTGACACATCTACATCTCCTAAAATTTCAACATTTGACTCTAACAATTTCTTTATCAGATTTTTAATAAAAACTTCTTTAACTGGAAGGTTCTTATTAATTAAAACTTTATCTACCGCATTACACGCTGATATTTTTGCTATTTTTCCATTAATTATCACTTTTAAAGCAAGCTCTAAATCAGCTTCAGTATCTACATAAATAAAGTTATTTCCTCTACCACTTACAATTACTGGGCAGGTTGCGTTTTTCTTTACAAAAGCAATTAATTTTTCACCTCCACGCGGTACAATTAAATCTACTTTTTGTGTAGGGTTTTCTAAAAATGCTTGGGTTTCGGTTCTATTATAATTTAAATATTCCACCCAATTTGTTGAAATATTATTTTCGGTTAATGCTTTGTGCCATAAATCCACAATTTTTAAGTTTGAATTTATGGATTCCTTTCCTCCTTTTAATAAAATTTTATTTCCCGATTTAAAAGCAATTCCAGCTGCTTCAACAGTCACGTCTGGTCTAGATTCATAAATAATTAAAACTGTACCAAAAGGCGCAGATTTATTGGTTATTTTTAATCCGTTTTCGTGTGTAAAATGAAACAAATCTTTTCCCACTGGATCAACATCAGCAATTAACTGCTGCAACGATAAAATCATTCCGTCAATTTTTTCTTCATCCACTTTTAAACGATCATACATTGCTAAATCATCACCATTATAATTGTCAACATCTAACTTATTTGCATTCAATATTTCTGGTTTTTCAGCCGCAATTAAATGAGCCATTGAAAGTAAAACATTATTTCGTTGTTGTGAAGTTAAAGTAGTATTCATTATTTTAAAATTTCTTTCAAAGCGTTTATAAAAATAGCGATGTGTTCTTTATTTATATTTAATGGTGGTAAAATTCTTAATAAATTTTTATTGCTTGAACCACCTGTAAAAATGTGCTTGTCAAAAATTAATTTCTTTCTTAGCTCTCCAACTTCAAAATCAAATTCAATACCTAGCATTAAGCCTTTTCCTTTTACTTTTTTCACTTGAGAAATGGCTTTAATTTCTTCTAAAAAATAATTAGAAACTTCATTTACATTACTTACTAAGTTCTCCTTTTTAAGAATATCTAACACTGAAATTGCTGCTGCACAAGCTAAATGATTTCCTCCAAAAGTAGTTCCCAACATTCCAAATTTAGCTTTATATTTATCTGAAATCAGCACCCCTCCAATTGGAAATCCGTTTGCCATTCCTTTAGCAATTGTAATAATATCAGGTTGAATATTATGATACTGAAACGCAAAAAATTGACCGCTTCTACCGTAACCAGACTGAATTTCATCTAAAATCAAAGGCACTTCTTTCTTATTACATATTTCCTGAACTTCTTTAAAAAATTCAGTAGTTCCTTCATCTAAACCACCAACTCCTTGAATTCCTTCAATAATTACTGCTGCTATATCTTCTTTTCCTAATTCATGAATTACCAATTCAATATCATTCAATGGTAAAAAAGTAACTTCTTGCTGTAAATTTATTGGTGCATTTATATTCTTATTATCGGTAGCTGCAACTGCTGCTGATGTTCTTCCATGAAAAGCATTGTTAAAAGAAACTATTCTACTTTTTCCAGTTTCAAATGAAGCTAATTTTAACGCATTTTCATTTGCTTCAGCACCTGAATTACACAAAAACAATTTATAATTTTCACATCCTGATAACTCACCTAATTTTTGAGCTAATTCTTGCTGTAACGGATTTTGAATTGAATTGGAATAAAATCCAATTGCATCAAGTTGTTGCTTCAATAAATTAACATAATAAGGATGTGTATGTCCAATTGAAATTACACCATGGCCGCCATATAAATCTAAATATTTTGTGTTATTTTCATCCCAAACATAAGCTCCTTCAGCCTTTACAGGTGTAACATTATACAACGGATATACATTAAATAATTCCATATCAACAAATTTTAAATCTGATTAATTTTTTCAAATGAAGTTACCAATCCTTTAATTATTGAAGAGCTTAACCCTTGATGTTCCATCTCATTTAAACCTTCAATAGTACAACCGCTTGGTGTTGTAACTTTATCAATTTCTTGCTCTGGGTGATTCCCCGATTGTATTAATAAACTAGCCGCACCTAAACAAGTTTGCATGGCTAATTCTTGTGCTTCATCTGCATGAAAACCAAGTTGAACTGCACCTTGAGCAGTAGCTCTAATTAAACGCATCCAAAAAGCAATTCCGCTTGCGCAAATTACCGTGGCAGATTGCATTAATTTTTCTTCAATGCACATTGTTTTTCCCAACGAATTAAATATCGTTTTGGCTAACTCAATATTTTCTTTTCCTTTTTCATTTGCACTTAAACATGTCATAGATTGCCCCACAGAAATTGCTGTGTTTGGCATACTTCTAATAATAGCCGTTTCATTTCCTAAAACGGTTTCAATTTCATGTATTTTCCTACCTGTGATAACAGAAATTACAGTATGTTTTTTTGCATCTATTTCATCTTTAATTTCTTCTAAAACAGTTTGCAACTGATTTGGCTGTACAGCAACTATTACAATATCAGAAAAACGTACTGCTTCTTTATTATCAGAAGAAATTGTAACATTTGGCAAGTTTTCCCAAGTACTTAATGAGGCTGTATTTCGTTTTGTTAAATATAGATTTTTAATGTTAAAACTTTTTTGAGATAATATCCCTAGAGCTATTGAATAACCTAAATTTCCTGTCCCTATAATTGCTATTTTCATTTGTCTATATATTTTTTTAA
>NZ_WTAR01000046.1 GCF_013139515.1 Lutibacter sp. | reverse complement strand
TATGTGCACCATTAAGAATTCTAACTTTACGAGTTATGTAAGGTTGCATATCTGTAACAATTTTAATATCTAAATTAATTTTATGAATGGGAAGTTTTTTCCTCAACCTTGAATCCGCTTCAATAATCCACAAGAAAAAAGGTTCAGCACTTACAATTAAATTATCTTCATATTTTAATTGCTTTTTATACAATTCTAAATCATCTTTTGGGTATCCAGGAACAATTCTATCAACTAAAGTGTTATGAAAACTATTGTAATTTAACAACCAATTTTTAAAATCCTTTTCTAACTTCCAATCATCAATATATTTTAAAATAATCTCTTTTAAAGTATCTGAATTGTAATTGATTAGTTCGCAAGGAATAATTGTTAGCCCTTTACTTTTATCTCCTTTAAAATATTTAAATCGCTCATATAACAATACCGTTAATTTAGCAGGAAATGAGCTTGGCGGTTGCATTTTTAAGGTATCTGACGCAACATATGCAATCCCTGCTTCCGTAGTATTTGAAATCACAAAAGTTAAAGTCTCTTCCTTTGCCAACTCTAAATACGACTTAAAATCTGAATACGGATTTACTCCTTTTACAATATTTGAAATCAATTCTTTTTCTTGAATTTCTTCTCCTTTTTGAACCCCTTTCATAAATAAGGTATACAAGCCATCTTGTCCATTCAGCATCGCTACCAAACCTTTATCAATTGGCTGAATAACTGCAACTCCTGCATTAAAATCGCATTCTTTATTCAATTTTTGAATCGCATAATCTACAAAGGCTCTTAAAAAATTCCCTTCTCCAAATTGCACAACCTTAATAGGTAGTTTCTGTTCTAATCCTGTATTTTTTCTATTTAATTTTTTCATATAATATCTATAAATTTATCGGGTACTCATCTTAAATTTTTAAACTTATACTATTCGTTAATTGGATTTAAATTTTCATCTAACACTGTCATTTTAGGCATTAATAAGTGTACCAATCCAAGAATTATAAGGTAACACGATCCTGCAATTAAAAAAGCCCAAAAATATCCTGAATTTCCAGCTTGATCCAATACGGAACCCAACGCTTTATCAGCTAAAATACCTGCAACGGCTCCTACCATTCCTCCAATTCCCACAACTGATGCTGTAGCTTTCTTTGGGAAAACATCTGAAACCAACGTAAATATATTTGCAGACCAAGCTTGGTGCCCTGCTGCTGCAATACCTATTAGTATAATTGCCACCCATTTACTTTCTGTAACAGCAACAAAACTTACTGGAAGTATAATTAAAGCACAAATTAATAATGTTATTTTTCTTGCTTTATTTACTGTCCATCCTTTTCTCATAAAGTATCCTGAAAGATACCCTCCAAAAATACTTCCTCCATCTGCTAAAATATAAATAACAAAGAATGGTAGTGCAATATTTTTAATATTTACATCAAAAGTATCTGCCAAAAATTTCGCTCCCCAGAAAAGGTAAAACCACCATACTGCATCCGTAATTTTGGCTAAACCAAACGCCCAAGTTTGACGTTTACTAAGTACACTTTTCCAAGGTAATTTCTCATCACTTTCTACTTCAGAATCACTTTGTATATATGCTAATTCTTCTTTGGTTACTTTAGGATGTACTTCTGGTTTCTTATACATACGAAACCATAAAAACACCCAAATAGCACTTAATGCTCCAGTAATTAAAAATGGTATTTGCCAATTTTTACCATTTTCATGAACAATCCAACTAACTACAAATGGAGCTGCTATTGCTCCAATACTAGTTGCTGCATTGAAAAGACCTGTTGCAAAAGCTCTATCTTTTTTTGGAAACCACTCAGCAGTTGTTTTAATTGCTGCTGGAAAATTACCAGCTTCTCCAAAACCTAAACCAAATCTAGCTGCTGCAAATCCAATAATACTAAACCCTGGACGAACCAACGCGTGTAGCATTCCAAAAACACTCCAAATCCCAATAGACAAAATGTAACCTTTTTTAGTTCCCAAACGGTCAATCAAACCACCCATTGAAAGCATTCCAATTGCATAAGCTACTTTAAAAGAAATCATGATGTTGGCATAATCATTATTAGTCCAGCCAAACAATTTTTCAAGTGTTGGTGCCAAAACACCAATAATACTCCTATCGAAATAATTAATGGTAGTAGCGAACATTAAAAGTGCTAAAATTCTGTAACGATAGTTCCCTATCTTTTGCTTTTTACTCATAATCTATTTAAATTTATTGGTTTTTCATCAACTAAAAATTGATTTTCAAAGTGATTTAAACTATTTCTATTTTATCTAACTTCATTAATAATTTTTAAAGCTTCTTTAACTTTAATTTTTAGAGAATTAAAATCTTTATTTATTAAAATTTCTTTTGAAATCAATTTTGACCCCATCCCTACACAGGTTACTCCTGCATCAAACCAACCTTTTAAGTTCTCTCTACTTGGATCAACACCTCCTGTAGGCATTATACTTGTCCAAGGCTGTGGACCTTTTACTCCTTTTACAAACTGAGGACCATAAATATCTCCTGGGAATAATTTTACAATTTCACATCCCAATTCCTCAGCCTTTGCTATTTCTGTTAATGTTCCACAACCTGCAGACCATAATACTTTACGCCTATTACAAACAATTGCAATATCTTCTCTTAATACTGGAGTAACAATAAAATTTGCTCCTAAAGACAAGTATAATGATGCTGAAGCACTGTCTGTTACAGAGCCAACTCCCATTATCATGCCTGGTAGTTCTTTAATTGCATATTTTGTTAATTCACCGAAAACCTCATGAGAAAAATCTCCTCGGGCTGTAAATTCCATTAATCGTGCTCCTCCATCGTAACAAGCTTTTAATACTTGTTTACTTAATTCTAAATCATTACTAAAAAACAAAGGAATCATTCCTGTGTTTTTCATTACTGAAGCTACTTCTATTCTTGAGTACTGTGCCATATCTTATTCTTTTAATATTTTTTTCAAATCAAACTCCCAAGGGTTATTTACATACTTCTTGGCTTCTTCATAGTCACTCTCTTCAATGAAATGTAAATTTTGAAAACATAACTTTGAAAATTCAGAGTTAACATCTACCAATCGAGGTTGTATTTTACCGTATTCATCTTCCAAATCTGACAAATACAATGGTGTAATTTCTCCTTTTGAATTTGCTGATACGATACAACCACTTTTACCTTCATCAAATACTTTTTTAACTCCCATTCCTAAAAGGGTGCATAAGGTTAAGTCAAAACCAATAGGTCTACAACAACGTATTTCATAGCCCAATTCCAATGGTCTACTTTTAACATGTAATCCTAGTTCTTCCAATTTATTTTGAATAAGCATATTAAATATATGTGACTTACTTATATTGCCTAATTCTGGATGTCCATGCTCATCATAGGTAAAGTGAATTCCAATTTTTTCAAGCTCAGAGTTCGATAAGTGATGAAATACACCTTCACTTATCATTGCAACACCATAATGTATATTTTCAATTTTTCTCTTTATAATAGATGAAATAACCAATCGAATAACTTTATCAGTAGTTATTTCATTCTTATTAAACATCTCTGGAATTACTACCATAGGAAAATGGCAACTTGTTGCAATACCAAAAGCTAAATGACCTGCTGACCTTCCCATAGCTGACATTACAAACCAATTTTGACTTGTTCTTGCATCTTCATACGCTGTGTTTCCAATTCTAACCCCTTCATCTTTAGCTGAGTGAAAACCAAACGTTGGGTTTCTATCTGGTAAAGGCAAATCATTATCTATTGTTTTTGGTACATGTATATTTGAAATATCAATATTTTTATTTTGTAAATATGTGGTTATTTTATTTGCAGAAGAAGCTGTATCATCACCACCAATACTCACTAATAATTTTACATTATTTTTTAAAAATAAATCTTCATTTAACTCCTCATTTTTGGGCTTAAACCGGCTCATAATTAGTGTTGAGCCTCCTCTGCTAAAAATTCGATCAGCATGGTTAAAATCCATTTCTTTAATTTTAGGTTTATTACTGAAAATTCCTTTAAAACCTTCATGCAAACCTAAAACTCGATAACCATCTTTTAAAAATTCCTTTGTTACTGTACTTATTACAGAGTTTATTCCAGGAGCAGGACCTCCACCACAAATTATTAATATCGATTTTTTATTTAGCATTATATTTATCTTGCAACTCTCCCTGATGCATCACCTCTCATTAATTTTTTAACCTCTTCAACCGTTACTAAATTTGCATCTCCTTTAATCGTGTGTTTTAAACAAGATGCTGCAACTGCAAAGTTCAAAGCATTTTGGTCATCTTCTGGGTATTGTAACAATCCGTATATTAAACCACCCATAAAAGAGTCTCCTCCTCCAACTCTATCTACAATATCTGTAATTTGATATTGAGGAGATTGAAACATTGTTTTTCCGTCGTATAAAACCCCTGCCCAAGTGTTGTGTGATGCAGAAATAGAGCCTCTAAGAGTTGTAATCACTTTTTTTGCTTTTGGAAATTTTTTTATCATTTGCTCACAAACAGATAAAAAAGCATCTGCTTTTACATCATGTCCTTGTGTGGTTATATCTAATCCTTCAGGTTTGATTCCAAAATGTTTTTCGGCATCTTCTTCATTCCCTAAAATAATATCACAATACGACGTTAATTCTGTCATAATTACTTCAGGTTCTACACCGTATTTCCACAATTTTGCTCTATAATTTAAATCGGTTGAAATTGTGATTCCTAATTTACTTGCTGCTTTTACTGCTTCTAGACAAACATCCGCAGCACTTTGAGAAATTGCGGGTGTAATACCAGTCCAATGGAACCATTCTGCTCCATCAAAGACTTGTTCCCAATCAATCATTCCTAATTTGATTTCACTTATGGCAGAATTGGCTCTATCATAGACGACCTTGCTTCCTCTTGAAACAGCTCCTGTTTCTAAGAAATAAATCCCCAACCTATCTCCTCCAAAAATAATATTCTGAGTATTTACACCTCTTTTACGCATTTCCATTAAAGTACATTCTCCAATATCATTTTTTGGTAAACGTGTTACAAAATCTACTGGGACACCATAATTGGCAAGTGATACCGCTACATTAGATTCTCCACCACCATAAACAACATCAAAATTATTTGTTTGTGAAAACCTTAAAAATCCAGGAGGTGATAATCGCAACATAATCTCTCCAAAAGTGACTACTTTTTTCATTCTATTTTATACTTATCTTTATTAAAAATTGAAATATTCTTTTGCGTTGTTATATGAAATATCTGTTATCATTTTACCTATCCATTCCATATCGTTTGGCAACTCTCCCTTTTGAATTTCATTCCCAAAAAGATTACACAATACACGTCTGAAATATTCATGACGTGGATATGATAAAAAACTTCTAGAATCCGTTAACATTCCAATAAAACAACTAATAAGCCCCATATTAGACAAGGCGTTTAATTGTTTTATAATACCGTCCTTTTGGTCTAAAAACCACCATCCAGAACCAAACTGAACTTTCCCTTTTATTTTTCCATCATTAAAATTCCCAACCATAGTTGCCAACACTTCATTATCTGCAGGATTTAAATTGTAAAGAATTGTTTTTGTTAGTTTATTTTTACTGTCAAGAATATTTAAAAAATTAGATAAACTTTCTGCTTGAGGATAATCACCTATAGAATCCCAACCCGTATCAGCTCCAAGTAAACTATTCATTCTTGCATTATTATTTCTTAATGCACCCAAATGAAATTGTTGAATCCAGCCAAATTCATGATACGTTTCTGCTAAAAACTGAAGCACAGCACTTTGAAATTTTAAAGCTTCATTCGGAGTAACTTTAGCATTATTCCTTTTTTTTCTGAAAATTGTTTTTATTTCCGTTTCATTAAAAGTTTCACAATAAATATGATTCAATCCGTGGTCCGATAATTTACACCCGTTCTTATCAAAGTATTGAATCCTATCTTTTAAAGCATCACATAAATCATTAAAAGTATTAATAGATTTTCCTGAAGCTTCAGCCAAATTATCTATATAAGTATTGTATGTGTCACTTTCAATTAAAATAGCTTTATCTGGGCGAAATGAAGTACTTACTTTTGTATTAAAATCACTTTTTAAAATTTGCTGATGATGCTCTAATGTATCTATTGGATCTTCAGTAGTACAAACTACTTCAACATTCATTTTTGTCAATAAATTCTGACAACTATACGCTTTCGAAGATAATATATCAGATGCTGTATTATAAATAGAATCGGCTGATTTTTCGTTCAACAATTCATCTATACCAAAGTATCTATCTAACTCTAAATGTGTCCAATGATACAATGGGTTTCGCATTGTATAAGGTACCGTTTTTGCCCAATGTTTAAATTTTTCTTCATCACTTGCACCACCTGTAATGTATTTCTCATCTATACCTAATGTCCTCATAGCGCGCCACTTATAGTGGTCTCCACGAATCCAAACATCAGTTAAATTTTTAAAAGATGTGTTGTTCGCTATATCTTTTGGAGACAAATGACAGTGATAATCAATAATTGGCATTTTACTCGCATAGTTGTGATACAACTCTTCCGAATATTTATTACTCAGTAAAAAATTACTGTGTGTAAATTTTTGATTCTTACTCATTTTTTTGATGAATTAATCTTCGTTTGAAGGTTTTCCTATAGTTGCTAAAATTCCTCCATCTACATACACAATTTGTCCATTTATAAAATCACTTGCTTTAGAGGCTAAAAATACTGCTGTACCAACTAAATCTTCTGGATTTCCCCAACGAGCCGCAGGTGTACGATTTAAAATAAATTCATTAAATGGGTGTCCATCCACTCTAATTGGTGCTGTTTGCGACGTTGCAAAATAACCTGGTCCAATTCCGTTTGTTTGAATATTGTATTTAGCCCATTCTGTTGCCATATTTTTGGTTAACATTTTTAAACCTCCTTTTGCCGATGCATAAGCAGAAACAGTATTCCTACCCAATTCGCTCATCATAGAATTAATGTTAATAATTTTACCTTCACGACGTGCAATCATTTTTCTACCTACATATTTAGACACAATAAAAGGCCCTACTAAATTAACATCAATTACAACCCTAAAATCTTCCGTTTCCATATCTTCCATTGGAACTCTTTTAATAATTCCTGCATTATTAATTAAGATATCTATGGGGCCAACTTCCTTCTCTATTAAATCAATGTGTTCTTCTACTGATTTATCATTAGTAACATCAAAAACGTACGTATGTACTTTTAAACCTTCTTTTTCATATTCTTGCTTTGCTTCTTCAAGCATCTCAGAAGAATAATTATTAATAATTAATTCTGCTCCTGCATGACCTAATCCTTTAGCCATTGCCATTCCTAAGCCGTGTACACCACCTGTAACTAAGGCTCTTTTCCCTCTTAAATCGAATAAATTTTTCATTTTTATTATTTTAAATCACTTGGTTTGAAAGTATCCATATCACTGTAGTCTAAATTTTCACCTGCCATTCCCCAAACAAAAGAATAATTTGAAGTTCCAGCTCCTGAATGAATAGACCATTCTGGAGATAATACAGCTTGATTATTTTGTAAAAAGAGATGTCTCGTATTTTGTGGCTCTCCCATAAAATGAGAAATTGTTTGCCCTTCTTCTAAATCAAAGTAGAAATAAGCTTCCATACGTCTATTGTGTGTATGTGCTGGCATTGTGTTCCAAATATTCCCTGGTAACAATTCTGTAAGCCCCATTTGCAATTGACAAGTCTTTACAATGCTATTTACAATAAGTTTATTTAGCACCCTTTTATTAGCATATTTTTCATCTCCTAACTGGATTACTTCAGCATCTTCTTTTCCCACTTTTTTTGTTGGATATTTTGTATGAGCTGAGGCTGAATTGATATAAAACAATGGTTGTTCCCTACTCACACTTGAAAAAATAATTTCTTTACAACCTTTCCCTATGTAAAGCGCTTCCTTGTTTTGTAATTTATACGTAATACCATCAACAGTTACAGTTCCTTTACCACCAACATTAACAATTCCTAACTCTCTCCTATCTAAGAAATTTTCAGATTTTAAATAGGGAATAGTTTCCAACTTTAAACTTTTCGTAACTGGCATTACACCACCAACAATAAACCTATCATACATAGAATACGTTAATTGTATTTGATCTTTTACAAAAAGTTTTTCAATTAAAAAATGGTCTCTTAACTCATTTGTTTCATACTTTTTTGCATCTACAGGGTTTGAAGCATATCTAAATTCTGAATTTATCATGTTGTATTATATTATATTTAAGTGTTTTGAATTTTATAAAAATATATAATACGAAAGTACAAAAAATATAATACGAAACA
>NZ_WTAR01000078.1 GCF_013139515.1 Lutibacter sp. | reverse complement strand
GGTTTTCATTGCTGTTAGCTTCTTGCGCCATTAAATTTTGTGTCAAAAAAATAAGTACTACAAATAGTGTACTTATTAACTTTGATTTAAAAAAACGCAAATTTCTAATGTTGTTTTTGAGTAATTTCTTCTTCATTTGGTTAGTTTTATAATATAATTTTATTAAAAATATTGTTATTTATTTAATAACTCTATGACTATTATCATTTTATGATATAGCTAAATGCTTGAAAAGCAAGATAAAAAGTCCGAATCATCAAATAAACTGTAACACACAAATATAATTTTTTTTTATTAACTCACTTTAAAAATAAAAAAAGTAATAGGTAATCATTCCTAATAGTTCCTATTTATTGTATTTTCACTAAAACCTTTTTTGAAATTAAAATATAAGGTTTAAACAAGCTAAACAACTAATTTCTATAATTTAAAAACTATGTTAACCAATCATATTCATCCTTCAAAAGCGCAAATAGCACAACTAAAAACATACCCTCAAAATACCCCAATTACCATGCTTAATATTTTAAAATTTAAAGCCGTTACTTCTACCAATGAGGCCGGAGAAGAAGCTTATGCTCATTATTTTAAAAATGTAGCTCCTTTTGTTGTGCAAGCTGAAGCTAAATTAATTTGGAAAGGAAATGTACACACAAGCATAATTGGTACTATTGAAAATCAACCAGATATTGCATTTTTAGTTGAATACCCTACTATAAATCACTTTTTTGGAATGATTTCTAATCCTGAGTATCAAAAAATTGCCATAGATCGTTCTATCGCTTTAGAATACGGAGGTTTAATTGCTTGTGAAACTGCACAATAATGGGTACAATTAAAACGCATTACCGCACTTGCAATCTTTGTGAAGCTATGTGTGGTTTAGAGATAAAGCATAAAAATAATACCATTATTTCAATAAAAGGAGATAAAAAAGATGAATTAAGTAATGGCCATATTTGCCCAAAAGCAACAGCCTTAAAAGATGTATACACTGATAAAAACCGACTTAAAACACCTATTAAAAGAACTAACAACGGATGGAAATCAATCACTTGGAATGAAGCCTACGATGAAATTGAAACGGAATTAAAACGTATTCAAACAAAATATGGTAAAAATGCTATTGGTTCCTACAGAGGTAATCCAACTGTACATAATACAGGGCTTATGTTATTTGGAACTCCATTTCTTCAAAGTTTAGGCTCAAACCAAAAATATACAGCTACTTCAGTAGATCAATTACCTCATCATTTTGCTTCATTACATATGTTTGGGCATTATCTCATGTTTCCAATTCCTGATATTGACCGGACTGATTTTATGTTAATTATGGGTGGAAATCCCGCAGTTTCAAACGGAAGTATTATGACTGCTCCAGATTTCTCGAACCGATTAAAAGCAATTAAAAAGCGTGGTGGAAAAGTTGTTGTAGTTGACCCAAGATTTACTGAAACTTCTAAAATAGCAACTTCACATTTTTATATAAAACCTGCTACTGATGCATTATTGTTGTTATCGTTAATTCATGTAATTTTTGAAGAAAACCTAGAATCATTAGGGCATTTATCAAATCATACTACAGGGCTTGAAACTTTAAAAAAACAAGCTAAAAATTATGCGCCTAAAAAAACAGCAAAGTACATTGGTTTTACTTCGGAAGAAATAAAACAACTAGCACTAGATTTTGCAACTTCAAAAACCGCAGTTTGCTATGGAAGAATGGGTTTATCTACTCAAGAATTTGGTGGTTTATGCCAATGGTTAGTGACTATTTTAAATTGTATCACAGGAAATTTAGATGTTGAAGGCGGTGCATTATTCACAAAACCTATTATAGATATTGTTGGAATGTCTAAAATAACTGGAAAAACAGGTAGCTTTAACAAGTATCAAAGTCGTGTTCATAAATTACCAGAATTTACAGGTGAATTCCCTGTTTCAACACTTGCTGATGAAATTTTAACACCCGGAAAAGATCAAATAAAAGCAATGATTACCATTGCCGGTAACCCCGTATTATCTACTCCAAACGGAAAAAAACTTGAAAAAGCATTTGAAAGTTTAGAGTTTATGGTAGCAATTGACATTTATTTAAATGAAACTACCAAGCATGCCAACATTATTTTACCTACAACTACTGGTTTAGAAACTGCTTTGTACGATTTAGTTTTTCATCAGTTTGCTATTAGAAATACTGCAAAATATTCAGAAGCACTTTTTGAAAAATTTGAAGAACAACGTCACGATTGGGAAATTTTAAAAGAATTAACAAAGCGTTTTACAGGTAAAGAAAACCTTTTAAATTTAGAGCAAACTTTAGATTATATGTTGCAATTTAGTAGTTATACAACACCAAAAATTTCAGTAAATGAATTAAAAAAACACCCTCATGGAATAGATTATGGCGCCTTAAAACCACAATTACCTGAGCGTTTATTTACTGCTGATAAAAAAATTGCATTGGCTCACCCTTTATTTATTGAAGATTTAAAGCGTTTAAATTTAAAACTAGACAAATTAACTACTGAAAAAAACCCAAAATATCCTTTTTCATTAATTGGAAGAAGACATTTACGTTCTAATAATTCCTGGATGCACAATAGTGTAAGATTAACTAAAGGAAAGGAACGTTGTACACTATTAATAAATGATAAAGATGCCTCGCAATTAAATTTAAAAGATGGGCAAATAGTTAAAGTAACATCAAATGTTGGTGAAGTTCAAATTCCTATTGAAATTACAAATCTAATAATGGCTGGCGTAGTAAGTATCCCTCATGGTTGGGGACATCATAGAGAAGGTATAAAATTAAAAATAGCCCAACAACATGCAGGAGTTAGTTTAAACGATTTAACCAACGAAAAAAACATGGATACCTTAACTGGAAATGCTGATTTTAGTGGTACAAAAGTACAAATAAGTAGTAGCTAAAATGGTTAACTACTAGCCTACAGGCTCTCCATACAAGTCAAACTCAGTTGCAGACGTAATTTTAATATTAGCAAATTTCCCAACTTGTACATAATGTTTAGTGGCATCAATTAACACTTCATTGTCAACATCTGGCGAATCAAATTCTGTTCTTCCAACAAACTGATTTCCATCTTTTCTATCGATTAAAACTTTAAATATTTTATCAACTTTCTCATGATTTAGCTCAAAAGAAACCTGACTTTGCAGTTCCATTATCTCGTTAACTCGTTGTTGTTTCACATCTTCAGGAACATCATCTTCTAAATCAGCTGCCGTTGTATTTTCTTCATGCGAATAGGCAAAAGCTCCTAAACGTTCAAAACGCATTTCTTGTACCCAGTTTTTTAATTCTTGAAAATTAGCTTCAGTTTCACCAGGATACCCAACAATTAACGTTGTTCTAATTGCCATATTTGGAACAGATTTTCTAAATTTAGCAATTAAATTGGTAGTTTTCTCGTGAGAAGTTCCTCTACGCATAGATTTTAAAATATCATCATTTATGTGCTGCAACGGAATATCTAGATAATTACACACTTTTGGCTCGTTATGTATTACTTCTAACACATCTAACGGAAACCCTGTTGGAAATGCATAATGCAAACGAATCCACTCAATCCCATCAATTTTCACGAGTTCTTTTAGTAAATCAGCTAATGCTCTTTTCTTGTAAATATCTAATCCGTAATACGTTAAATCTTGCGCTATCAAAATTAATTCTTTAATCCCTTTTTTAGCCAATTTAGTAGCTTCAATTACTAAATTTTCTATAGAAGTTGATACGTGTTTCCCTCGCATTAAAGGTATTGCACAAAATGAACAAGGTCTGTCACAACCTTCAGCAATTTTTAAGTATGCATAATGAGTAGGAGTTGTAGTTAGGCGCTCACCTATTAACTCATGTTTATAATCTGCATCTAAAACCTTTAGTAAATTAGGCAAATCATGAGTTCCAAAAAATTCATCAACATTCGGGATTTCTTTTTCCAAATCTGGTTTATATCGTTCACTTAAACATCCAGAAACATATACTTTATCTACTTCACCTAACTCCTTTTTATTAACGTAATGTAAAATGGTGTTTATAGATTCTTCTTTCGCATCTCCAATAAAACCACACGTATTTATGACAACAATGTTTCCATCTTCGTTTTCATCTTCATGAACAACATTTTTGTCGTTTGCTTTTAATTGCCCCATTAACACTTCACTATCGTAAACGTTTTTAGAACAGCCTAAAGTAACTACATTAATTTTATTTGATTTTTTTGATTTTGTTCTCATATTCTTAAAGATAAAAAATCACACTTAACTAAGAAAGTGTGATTTTTTTTTAAATACTATTAATTTTTTATTTGAAAAATGAATCTACAAATTCAATTTTATTGAATACTTGTAAATCATCTATTCCTTCACCAACGCCAATATATTTAACTGGGATTTGAAATTGATCTGAAATACCAATTACCACACCACCTTTTGCTGTTCCGTCTAATTTAGTAACTGCTAGCGAAGTAACTTCAGTTGCTAATGTAAAATGTTTCGCTTGTTCAAAAGCATTTTGACCTGTTGAACCATCTAACACCAATAAAACTTCATGTGGAGCATTTTCAACCACCTTTTGCATTACGCGTTTTATTTTTGTGAGCTCATTCATTAAATTCAACTTATTATGCAACCTTCCAGCTGTATCAATAATTACCACATCTGCATCTTGAGCAACAGCCGATTTTAAAGTATCAAAGGCTACTGAAGCTGGGTCACTTCCCATTTCTTGCCTCACCATTGAAACTCCTACTCTATCAGCCCAAACTTGTAGTTGATCAATTGCTGCAGCTCTAAACGTATCAGCAGCACCAAGTACTACTTTTTTACCAGCTTTATTAAACTGTGCTGCCAACTTACCAATTGTTGTTGTTTTACCAACACCATTAACACCCACAACCATAATTACATAAGGTTTCTTTACTGAAGGTATCACAAAATCGGTTTCATTACCAACATTTGTTTCAGCCAATAAGCCTGCTATTTCTTCTCTAAGAATTTTATTTAACTCATCGGTTCCTAAATATTTATCTTCAGCAACCCTCGCTTCAATTCTTCCTATAATTTTAAGAGTGGTTTCTACACCAACATCTGAAGAAACTAACACTTCTTCTAAATTATCTAAAACAGCATCATCAACTTTAGACTTTCCAGCAACGGCCTTAGATAATTTAGAAAAAAAAGTAGTACTACTTTTTTCTAAACCTTTATCTAGTGTTTCCTTTTTTTCTTTCGAAAATATTTTTTTAAATAAACTCATTTACTACAAATTAATAGTATAAATATAAAAAAAGAAAAGCTACCCTCAATATTGAAAGTAGCTTTAGTATGTATTTGAGAACAAATATTATTTTTTACTCAAAAAGTCTTTTACGTTTGAAGGATCCAAAATAGTTTCAACAAAAGTATAAGCTCCTGATTTTGGAGATTTTACCATTTTAATTGCTTTTGTTAATCTTTTTGCTCCAGTCTGTAATGATGCTACTGATTTCTTTGCCATAATCCTATATTATTTAATTTCTTTATGAACAGTCATTTTCTTCAAGATAGGGTTGAATTTTTTAATTTCCATTCTATCAGGAGTATTCTTTTTATTCTTCGTAGTAATATATCTAGAGGTACCTGGTAAACCAGTAGCTTTATGCTCTGTACATTCTAAAATTACTTGGATTCTATTTCCTTTAGTCTTTGCCATTTCCTACTTTAATTATTTTTTTAAAAAACCTTGTTCTCTAGCTTCTTTAACAACTGCTGAGATTCCTAATTTATTAATATTCTTTAAAGCTGAAGCTGCTACTTTTAAAGTAAGCCATTTATCTTCTTCAACAATATAAAAACGTTTTTTTATTAAATTAACGCCGAATTTTCTTTTAGTTCTATTCTTTGCGTGAGAAACATTGTTCCCAACCATTGCTTTTTTTCCAGTAAGTTCACAAACTCTTGACATATCTCTTGTTCCTTTTTAGTGTATTCTCAAAACGAGATGCAAAAATAAATTTTTAAAACTTAATACACAAACTTATTTTACTAGTTTTTCAAAATTTCTTTCCTTAGTAATTCTAATGCTTTAATTGAAGTTCTTTCAATTACTTTTTCACGTGGTTTACCAAAAAAATATTCGTGCGAAAAAATTGTTGTTGGTGTTGCAATTGCAATAAAAACTGTACCAACTGTTTCATCTGTATCATCAGCTGTAGGCCCAGCATTACCAGTAGTTGCTATTGCATAACTAGTTTTAAATTTTTGTTGAATTCCTTTCGCCATTGCTTCTGCAACTTGCGCACTTACAACTGTATGTTTTGCTATTAATTGCTTACTCACATTTAATTCATTTATTTTTATGAATGCGCTATATGCAATAACCGAACCCACAAAATAATTAGAAGCACCTGCAATTGAGGTTAACATTTTGGCAATATTACCACCAGTACAACTCTCTGCAGTCGCTAAATTTTGTTTTTTTGAAGTTAATATTTTCCCTATTGCAACTTCAATGGTTTCACTTTCATCAAAACCAACAATAATATCAGGAATAATTTTAGTCAGTTTTTCAACTTCATTATGAATTCCATTTTCTAATTGCTCCTCATTTATACCTTTTGCAGTTAATCGTAATCTAAGTTTACCATATGATGGTAAATAAGCTAATTTTATAAAATCAGGCAACATACTTTCCCAATCTTCAATTCGCTCAGCAACCATACTCTCACCCATTCCGTATGTTACTATTGTTTTATGGAGTATATATGGCAATTGAAACCTTTCCTTTAATTTTGGCAATACACTATTTTCCATCAAGCCTTTCATTTCATTTGGCACTCCTGGAAGTGATACAACAACTTTACCTTTATTCTCAAACCACATACCTGGTGCTGTACCTAAATAATTTTTAAAAACAGTACAGTTTGAAGGCACTAATGCTTGTTGTTTATTAACTTCTGTAAACGGGTACTTAATTTTAGCAAACAACTCTTTAATATGTTCAACCAATTCTTCGTTCAAAATTAAGGTATCTTCAAAATACTCAGCTAAAGTTAATTTAGTAATATCATCTTTTGTTGGCCCCAAACCACCAGTTACAATAACAATATCACAATTAGCCTGCGCCTCCTTTAAAGCTTTTAAAATATGTTCTTTATCATCTTGAATTGATGTGATTTGATATACAGAAACACCAATTTTATTTAATTCCGAAGCAATCCACTTCGAATTTGAATCCAATATTTGACCAATTAAAATTTCGTCTCCAACAGTTATTATTTCTGCATTCATTTATTCTTTTTATTATTTAAACAAATGTACTAATTACTACGCAACCTTTTTAATATTTTGTATCTGATTAATAACACCTCTAAATCTCTATAAGCTATGGACAACTATGAAAACTTAACCGATAAAGACCTTCTTTATCAAATTGAAAATTGCACATTTCCTCCTGAACTCTTTAAACATGAAGTTCAATTAAAACTTGCTTGGATTTTAATTAATACCTACGGTTTAGAAGTTGCTACACATAAAAATTGTAAAATTAAAGAAAATTATTATGTAAACTCTTTACATAGTGACAAATTCAATCGTCCATTAACAAAAGCCTATACAGAGATTTTACATTATTTCATGGAAAAATCTTCAACTAAAGATTTTGATAAATTACTGAGAGAATTTCCTAGATTGAAACACAATTTTAAAAATTTAGTAAAAACACATTACGGGTATAATATTTTAAAAGAACACCGTAAAGAAGAAAGTTTAAACCCTTTAGGGACTATTTTATTTACCTTTTAATAAATTTTATTTCACTTTAATTGAAAATAATTCTTGGTCTTCAATTCTTCCAACAAGTATGTCATTTTCAACCACTCTTCCAACACCAGCAGGAGTTCCTGTAAATAATATATCACCTTTTTTTAATGTGAAAAACTGAGAAACATAGGCAATTAACTCATCAACTTTCCAAAGCATTGCATTTGTATTTCCATCTTGTACTAACTCTTTATTTTTATGTAGTGAAAATTGTAGATTAGTTAAATCTCCCAAATTCTCTTTTTGAATAAACTTTCCAATTACAGCACTACCATCAAACGCTTTTGCTTTTTCCCAAGGCAACCCTTTTTCTTTACATTTATCTTGAATATCACGCGCTGTAAAATCAATTCCTAAACCAATTTCATCGTAATATTTATGTGCAAATTTCTCTTCTATATATTTCCCTACTTTATTTATTTTAACCAACACTTCAACTTCATAATGAATATCATTTGAAAATGGCGGAATAAAAAAGGGTTGCTTTTTAACTAAAATTGCAGAATCTGGCTTTAAAAAAACTACTGGATTTTCAGGTTTTTCATTCGCTAACTCTTCAATATGTTTTGCGTAATTACGCCCAATACATATAATTTTCATGTACTCCTTTTTAATTTCCCCAAAGGGGAAAAATTAATTATACTTTTAAATTTATAATAGATTCCTGCCTTCGCAGGAATGACATCATAAAATTTTTAATTATTAATTGTCAATTATTTATGGAATCCATTTTTTCTCAAAATTAGGTTTACGCTTTTCTAAAAATGCATTTCTTCCTTCTTTTGCTTCATCCGTCATATAAGCTAAACGAGTAGCTTCACCTGCAAAAACTTGCTGTCCAACCATACCATCATCAGTTAAATTCATAGCAAATTTCAGCATTCTTATTGATGTTGGAGATTTTGCTAATATTTCTTGCGCCCATTCATAAGCTGTATTTTCTAATTCTTCATGAGGAATTACAGCATTTACCATTCCCATTTCTAAAGCTTCTTGAGCTGAATAATTTCTTCCTAAGAAAAAGATTTCACGTGCCTTTTTTTGCCCAACCATTTTTGCTAAATATGCTGAACCATAACCACCATCAAAACTCGTAACATCAGCATCAGTTTGTTTAAAAATAGCATGTTCTTTACTTGCTAAAGATAAATCACATACCACATGTAAACTATGTCCGCCACCAACAGCCCAACCTGGCACTACTGCAATTACAGGTTTTGGCATAAAACGAATTAAACGCTGAACTTCTAAAATATTTAAACGATGATAACCATCTTCACCTACATAGCCTTGATGACCACGTACTTTTTGATCTCCACCACTACAAAACGAATAAACTCCATCTTTACTTGATGGTCCTTCAGCAGAAAGTAACACTACACCTATTGAAGTGTCTTCTTGCGCATCGTAAAAAGCATCGTATAATTCTTTGGTTGTTTTTGGTCTAAATGCATTTCTAACATCAGGTCTGTTAAACGCAATACGTGCAACGCCATTGCATTTTTTATAAGTTATGTCTTCAAATTCTTTTACAGTTTCCCAATTTATTTCTTTCATTTCTTATAAATTTATGCGTAAAAATAAATTATTTTAATGGTTTAAAAAATTAATAAATTAAAAGATGTAAATGTTACTTTAGTAACACATAAACTAACCTTATAAATTAAAGTCGTAATTTTGCCATACAATTAACGACAAATTTTATAGCTATCTATTTAAATTTAACGAATGAGAATAATACCTTCTAATTATACTAAAAGTACAGATTTACCATTGAAGTTAAAACTTAGCTTTGAGGCAGTATTTGAGTATCTTGAAAAAATTGCGAAAGATGAAACTAGTTTTCAACAATCATCAGCAATAAAAATTTTAGAAGAATATAAAAAATATCCTGTTTTAAGAGATGGTTTTGAAGACTTTAGCTATTTAGAAAAATATAATATTGAAATTGATAAATTACTAGATATTTTATTTCCTGAAGTTTTACAAAGCAATGAAATTAAAGCTGCAAGTATTCCTTTTGAATTTACAACATTTAAACTTTCTAAAAGGTTTCAGCAAATTTTAGATGATGCTGGAGATGATTATGAATTAAAATTGCGAAATTTTGATGAATCTAACATCTATATTTTAACCTGCACATTTATTTTAGCTTACTATTACAATGTAAATATTGATTTTAGACGTCCATTCTTTTATGACATTCCAAATAAAAAAACTGGTATTACTCGTCATTACAGAACCTTATTTAATGGTGACTTTTTTAAAGTTAAACCCTTAAAAAATGCTATAAAAATTACTGACGATGATGTTAAAATTTTATTAGATAATTTTAACAATATTGATATTTGGAAAGAAAAATTCCCGCCAAATAGTTATGAATTTAAAGGTTTTGGAATTGTTAATTTATTTGATGTAACGCCTGACCAATCTTTATCTAATTTAAAGGAAAATTTATTAAAAAAAGATAAACATTCATTTCATGAAATAGAACAAAGTATTTCAAAGTTATTTGGCTCTACAACTATTAAATTTGGGTTTTCAAATTATAACTTAAATAAAGATCGATTAAGTTTTAGAAAAAATCAAAATCAAAAAAGTTATTTATTCAAAGAAGGTAACGGCCTTAAATTTGGCGATTTCTTTTGTAAAGGAATTGTATCTAAAGTGTTTAAAAATAAAGAGTTACTAGCAATTTCAGATATTGAAAAATACGGAAAAGGAACAAATTATAACGGTTTATATAAAGTTTTAAAAAGTCATGACATACAAAGTATCATACTAGTTCCATTAAAGTTAAGTGATGAGCGGTTTGGAATTATGGAATTGGTTTCAGAAAATAAGTATGAATTAAATTCCATTAATGCATACAAACTAAAAGATGTAATTCCGGTTTTTAAAATTGCTATAAGTAGGCATATGGAAGAGTTTGAGAATAAACTTGAATCTGTAATTCAAGAAAACTATACTTCATTACATCCAACGGTAAAATGGCGATTTTATGAAGAAGCCGAGAGCTACCTCCATAATATTGAAGTAGGCAACAGTACATCTAAAAACCTAAAAAGTATTGTTTTTAAAAATGTAGTCCCATTATATGGTCAAAGTGATATTAAAGGTTCTTCAATTGCAAGAAATAATGCCATACAAGCAGATTTGGTAAAACAATTAAACTTAGCTTCAAAAGTGATTGTAAAAGCTGATGCAAAATTTAATTTACCTATTTATAACGATTTATTATTTAGAATTAACGAATGCTTGCATAATATTAAAAAAGGATTAAATTCTGGAGATGAAGTAATGCTTACAAACTTTTTAAGAAAAGAAATATACCCCGTTTTCAACCATTTAAAAACGTTAGACGAGAATTTAAACACTGAAGTTAAAAATTACATGCAACAAATTGATCCTCAGCTACAAGTAATTTATGATAAAAGAAAAAAATACGAGGATAGTGTTACTATTTTAAATGAAGAATTAGCCAATTTTATTGATTCCAAACAAGTTGAAGCTCAAAAAATGTTTCCACATTATTTTGAACGTTACAAAACTGATGGCATTGACTATAATATGTACATTGGACAGTCTTTAGTACAAAATTCTACCTACAATGAAATGTACTTGCACAATCTTAGACTTTGGCAATTACAACTCATGTGTGAAGTTGAAAATATTGCAAATAATTTAAAAAACACCTTAGAGCATCCTTTAGAAATAGCATCGTTAATATTAGTTCATAGTACACCGCTAGCTATTAAATTTAGAATGGATGAAAAACGTTTTGATGTTGATGGTGCTTACAATATTAGATATGAAATTATTAAAAAGCGTATTGATAAAGCACTTATTAAAAATACTACGGAGAGGTTAACACAACCTGGTAAAATAGCTATTGTTTACAGTCAAAAAAGTGATGCTAATGAATATTTAAAATATATTAAACATTTACAATCAACAAATCAATTACTTGATACAATTGAACATCTTGAATTAGAAGACTTACAAGGTGTTATAGGTTTAAAAGCGTTACGAGTTTCATTAAATTACCATACTAAAACTGAAGAAAAAATAACTCTAAACGATTTAATGAATGTTATTAAAGATGATAATTTGAACTAATACAAATTAAATTCCACTATTTTTCATTAACTGAAAAGCAATAATAAATGTAACTACAGAAGCAATTATACCAACCATAAAAATATTATAGGCAATACGCAATAATCTATATTTTTTATCGAGTACAATTCCTAAAAAATATAAATCTTTCATTAATGATTTATATAAATAATCACGATCATTCATTAATTCAGTCATACCTGTTTGAAATTCTTCTAAAGGCATTTTATGAAAGTTTCCAAAAAACAATAAATTAACTTTTCTATCCTCAACATCTTTCTTTGTAAAAGTTCCGGAAGTTACTTTAGGTCGTGTAGATAATATTGAAAATATCATGGTAACAACAGAAACAAATAAAAATAACATTGTTGGGTATATTAAATAATAATTATCTGGCTTATCTAATTTAGGAAACAACGTTGATAGTGCAATTGACAAAATAATTGCACTTACAGATAGTAATATATTCGCCTTAGTATCAGCAATATCACTTAATTTTATATGGTTTTTAAGCGTCACTCTATACATCGTTTCTATTCCTCTATCTGGTCTATCATCTTTAGCTTTCTTACGCTTTATTTCGTCTTTTTTTAATTTATTTTTTTTGGTAAACTCTTCTTCTTTGGCTATAGATTTACGTAAATCTTTTTGAATTTTTAGCCAATTTGAAGCCTTTTGAGAACCTAGCTTATTAAAAGTATAGTTAGTGAAATATGTATGTTCTCCATAAAATCTATTATTTTCTTTTAACCACTCAATTTCCGTCAAATGCTTATCGCAAAATTGTTCCCATTCAGACCTTAATAAATTTGCATTTTCACTAAAATTTTCAGTTCCTAAATGAAATAAATCCGCGTCACAAATAATTTTTTCAAGTTTAGAAGTTGGCTTCTGTGGCATTCTAGTAGCTTCTATAATTGAAAGAACTTTTGCTATCTTTTCTTCATCTAGCCCCTTTTTAAACAAATATTTTTGAGCTATTTTTTGACTTTCTTTTTCATGATTTGGAGCTCCTTTTGTAAAACCTGTGTCGTGAAACCAAGCTGCTAGTAAAAGAATTTCTAAATCTTCATTTGAAACCTTTTCAGCTAAAGCAATTTCATTCACGGCTTCAACTACTTTAAGTGTATGATTATAATTATGGTAAACTACACGTGGTGAAAGTTCATTTTTCAATAAATTAAAAATGAAATTATTTACTTCCTTAAAAAAATCGTTTTCTAACATTTTAAAAAATTAAGTATAGAATCAAAAGTACATAATTTTATGTACTTTTAGATTTTAAAACTAGATACTTTGTATGAGTCGAAATTCATTTATTAAACTTTCAATTTTATTAATTAGTACACTTTTTACTAATTGCGCTACTTACAACTTGCAACTTGCAAAGGAAGTCGAAAATTGGAACATAAATAATAGTGCGCAAAATTATGAGATTGAGCATACTTTTTATTTAATTGGAGATGCTGGAAATGCAAATATGAATGAAAGCTTAACTCATTTTTCACTTTTAAAAAACGAACTTTCATCAGCAAAAGAAAACACAACAATTTTATTTTTGGGTGATAATATTTATGAAAAAGGAATGCCTAAAAAAAACCATCCAGAAAGAGCATTGGCTGAACATCGATTAAATGCTCAAATTGATTTAATCTCTAATTTTAAAGGTCAACCTATATTTATACCCGGAAACCATGATTATTATAGCAATGGTATTAAAGGTTTAGAAAGGCAAGCAAATTATATTAAAGAAAAATTAAACGATAAAAATGCTTTTTTACCAAACAATGGTTGTCCACTTAAGAAAGTTGAAATTTCAAATGATATTGTTTTAATTATTGTTGATTCACAATGGTATTTAGAAAATTGGGATGAAAACCCAACTATGAATGATAATTGTGAAATTAAAACACGAGAACATTTTTTTCAAGAATTTGAAAGCCTTATTAAAAAAAATGCAACCAAAACAACATTAATTGCTATTCATCATCCAATGTTTAGCAATGGCTCACATGGCGGACAGTTTTCTTTTAAAAAGCAATTTCACCCTGCAAACAATAAAATTCCGTTGCCTTTGTTAGGTACATTGGCTAATTTACTGCGTAAAACAAGTGGAATCTCTCCACAAGATATGCTAAATCCATTTTATTTGGAGCTTAAAAAAAGACTGGTTACTATTTCACAAAAATCTGAGAAAGCAATTTTTGTTTCTGGTCACGAACATAATTTACAATATATTATTAAGGATAAAAAACCTCAAATTGTTAGTGGTTCTGGTTCTAAAACTTCAGCAGTAAGAGCTGTAAATGGCGGTCAATTTTCTTATGGTGGTTTAGGTTATGCAAAAGTAGTAGTTTATAAAAACGGTGCTTCTTGGGTTAATTATTATTCAGAAATTAATGGTGAGCAACAATTACTTTTTAAAACTCAAATTCATAAACCAACAGTCCTAAAAAAGGACTATAATATTACAAATAACTTCCCAAAAACTATAGCTGCATCAATTTATAAAGAAAATGAAGTTAGCAAAGGAAAAACATTTAAAAGTTTTTGGGGAGAACATTACCGTAACTATTATGGAACAAAAATTAGTGCTCCAACAGTACTTTTAGATACACTTTTTGGAGGTTTAATTCCTACAAGAAAAGGAGGCGGAAATCAATCACGTTCCTTGCGTTTAGAAGATAAAAATGGCAAAGAATATGTAATGAGAGCCTTACGTAAAAGTGCCACACAATATTTGCAAGCTGTTCCTTTTAAAAATCAATACATTGAAGGTCAGTTTGATGATACGTATACTGAAAGTTTATTATTAGATATTTACACAACTGCACATCCTTACGCTCCTTTTACCATTGGTAAACTAGCTGATGCAGCAACAATTTATCATACAAATCCTGTACTATATTATATTCCAAAGCAACAAGCTTTAAAACATTTTAATGAAGATTTTGGTAATGAGTTGTATATGATTGAAGAACGTGCAACTTCTGGTCACGGTGATGTAGAAAGTTTTGGTTTTTCAAATAAAATTATTAGCACAGATGATTTATTAAAAAAATTACGAAAATCTGATGATTATTCTGTTGATGAAGAAACCTACATACGAGCTCGCTTATTTGATATGCTTATTGGTGATTGGGACAGACACGAAGATCAATGGCGTTGGGCTGAATTTAAAGATGGAAAAAATACTATTTACAAACCTGTTCCAAGAGATAGAGATCAGGCATTCTCTAAATATGATGGGTTTATTTTAGGGTTTTTAACACGTGCAATTCCAACATTAAAATTAATGCAAGTGTACGATGATGAAATGAGAAGTGTAAAATGGTTTAATTTAGAACCTTATCCTTTAGACAAAGCTTTAATAAACACATCAACCTATAAGAATTGGGAAGAGCAAGCTAAATTTCTTCAGCAAAATATAACCGATGAAGTAATTGAAAATGCTTTTAAGCAAATGCCAAATGAGGTTAATGATGAAACTATTACTGATATAAAAATAAAATTGAAAGGTCGTTTAAAAAACTTACTTAAAATTGCGAACATATACCAAAAACATTTATCTAAATATGAGGTAGTTACTGGAAACGATAAAGACAATTGGTTTGATATTGAACGTCTAGAAAATGGAATAACTTCAATAAAAATTTATAACATTAAAAATAATAAAAAAGGAAGTTTAACCTTTGAAAAAACATACTCAAAAAATGAAACTCATGAAATTTGGGTATATGGTTTAGATGATAAAGATGTTTTTAAAGTAACTGGAGTTAGCAAATCAATAATTCCTCTACGAATTGTAGGTGGGCAAAACAATGATACATATATTATTGAAAGTGAAAAAAAAGTCTCTATATATGATTACAAAACAAAAAAGAACACATTTACAACCAATAAAGGCAAACAAAAGCTCTTTAATAATTACGAAGCAAATTCATACAATTACAAGAAATTAAAATACAGTCAAAACCAATTAATACCATCTATTGGTGCAAATCCTGATGATGGCTTCAAAATTGGTTTTAATAATATTTTTACGGTGTATGGTTTTGAAAGAAATCCATTTACACAACAACACACCTTAAATGCAGCTTACTTTTTTGCAAATAAAGGCTTTGATATTCAATACAATGCTGAATTTGCTTCAATTTTCAACAATTGGAATTTACTACTTGAAACTAAATATACAAGCCCAAACTACACTATAAATTTTTATGGTTTAGGAAATGAAACCATCAACAATGAAGATGAACTTGGCGAAGATTATCATAGAGTTCGTTTAAGTACTTACGCAGCTACTCCATCTTTAAAATGGCAAGGGCGCATGGGAGCTACATTTAAAATTGGCGGACTTATTGAAAGTATTGAGGTTGAAAAAACTGCAGACCGATTTATAAATACTATTGATAATATATTAGACAAAAGAAAAACGTATGCTGGTGCTAAAACCTCCTATTTATATGAAAATTATGACAATAAAGCATTTCCAACAACAGGTATGAGTTTTTCTTTTGAGGCTGGATGGAAAACAAATATTGATGATAATACTGAAAATCACACATTTATAACACCTTCATTAAGCTTAAATCATAAAATTTTACCCAACGGAAAAATAGTTTTAGCAACAAAATTGAAAGGAAATATACTAATTGGTGATAATTTTGAGTTTTATAATGCCGCAAGTATTGGTGGCCTTGATGGATTACGTGGTTATAGAAATCAACGTTTTTCTGGTAATAAATCATTTTATCAAAATACCGATATTCGTTTTAATTTAAGACAAGTTAAAACTGAATTATTACCACTTCAAATTGGATTATTTGGCGGTTTTGATTATGGAAGAGTTTGGCTTGATAATGAGAATTCAAATGATTGGAAAACGTCATACGGAGCTGGTTTATGGCTAGTTGGTGCAGAAATGATTAATTTAAACTTATCTTTATTTAATTCAAAAGATGGTGCATATCTTAAATTTGGCTTAGGATTTAACTTTTAAAAACAAGAACCCTAATTATATCTAAAAATGAAAAAAATATTATTACTCACTATACTAATTTCAAATTACATGTTCTCGCAAAACATAGAACATAAAAAATTTGAATCTGAAGAATTAAATAATGAACGGTATTTAAAAATTTACACACCGCCTAATTATGAATTAGATTCAACAAAGCAATATCCCTTAACCATTGTTTTAGATGCTGAATATTTATTTGACACCTATGTTGGAAATGCAATTTTATTTGCCAATAAAGAAAAAGCTCCTGAACAAATTATTGTTGGTATTAACCAAAACTATAGAAGTGAACGTTATGAAGATTGTTCTTATTCTAAAGAAAATAGCTTTCCAACACAAAAAGGTGAAGCGTTTTACAGGTTTATAAAAAGTGAAATTTTCAATTATATGGAAGAAAATTACAGAATTTCACCTTTTAAAACAATTGTAGGAAATACATTAACTGCTAATTTTATCAATTATTTTTTAGTTGAAGATTACCCAAGTTTTAATGCATTTATAAATATAAATCCATATTACGCACTAGATATGCCTACATTACTTCAAAACAAAATAGAAACAATTAATGATGAAAACATTTATTATTACTTAAGTAATACCAAATACAATTCTGAAAAAAGAAAAACTGCTATAAACAAAACAAATTTATTACTAGAAACTTCTGAAAACCCTACATTTAAATACAAGTACGATTCTTTTGATAACAGTTCTAAAACCGCTTCAATAGGACAATCCATTCCAAGTGCTTTAGCTTTTATTTTTGAGTTATATTCTGCTATTTCAAAAGAAGAATTTGAAACAAATATTAAACATTTATCACCATCAGAAGCTATTGCTTATTTAGAAAATAAATATGTTGAAATTGACTATTTATTTGGAAGTAATTTAAAAATTAGAGAGCGTGATATTTTTGCTGTTGAAGGTATTATTTTAGATAAAGAAAATGGAGATTATTTAAAAAACTTTGGAGAAATGATAAACAAATTATATGAAGAATCTCCAATTGGAGATTATTATATTGGTCGTTATTATGAAACAGGAAACAAATTAAAACAAGCCTTAAAATACTATAAGGATGGTTATATGAAACTACCTGAAGGCGATCCAAATGCTGATGGTTATTATGAAAATATTGAACGAGTATTAAACAAAAGAGATGGAATTTACGTTGAACCAACAAATCAAAATTAATTATTTAACCATGAAAAAATCTATATTATTTTTCACATTATTATCTTTTACAACTTTGTTCTACGCTCAAGAAGATAGTTTTGTAAAAACAACTATTCCTCAAGATCAAAAATACAGTTTCACCCCAATTATTGACATTGAAGCAAGTTCAGTTAAAAGTCAAGGAAAGACCGGTACTTGTTGGAGCTTTTCAGCTTCTTCTTTTATTGAATCTGAAATTTATAGAACTTCCGGTGAACTTATAGATATTTCAGAAATGTACAATGTTCGCCATACTTACCCAGTAAAAGCTTGGAATTATGTGATGCGACAAGGAAAAATACAATTTAGTGAAGGTGGTTTAGCACATGATGTATTAAACTCAATTGCTTCAAATGGTTTAGTACCTGAAAGTGCATACTCTGGATTATTAAATGAAACCAAACAACACAATCATTCAAAGCTAGTTCCAGAACTTAAAAAAGTGTTAGATGCTTATATTAAGAATGATAAAAATTCACTTCATCCAAATTGGAGAATTGCAGTTGATTCTATTTTAGACAGTCATTTAGGAAAAGTTACAGAGAATTTTATGTACAATGGTGTTTATTACAATCCTAAATCGTTTTTAGAAATGACAAAAGTGAATACCTCAGATTATATTACGCTAACTTCATTTATGCATCAGCCGTACAATTCAAAATTTATTTTAAATATTCCTGACAATTTTTCTAACGGAACTTTTTACAATATAAAACTTGAAGAATTAGTGGATGAAGTAGATAATGCACTAAAAAAAGGCTATACAATTGCTTTAGATTGTGATGTTTCTGAAAAAACTTTTTCATCAAAATATGGTGTTGCAATAATTCCAAAAAACATAGAAAATAATGAAAAATCATTAACTTATATTGTTGAAGAAAATGAAATTACTCCTGAATACAGACAACAAGAATTTGAGAATTACAATACTACTGATGATCATTTAATGCATGTTATAGGTTTAGTTAAAGATCAAAACAATACTGAATATTACAAAGTAAAAAACTCTTGGGGAAGTACAGGTGAACGTATTGGAAATGGTGGTTATGTGTATATGAGTAAAGCCTTTTTTAAGTTAAAAACTATTTCAGTATTAATACATAAAGATGGTTTAAGTGAAGTTGTAAAAAAGGAATTTAAAATTTAATTTACACCGTTAACATTTTAATGAATTCTAAAGAAAAATTATAAACATCTCCAGGCCAACGTGCTGAAACGTAATTTCTATCTCTTACAATAAAACCAGGTTTTAAATTATTTTTACTGTCACGTGTAATTGGTGTTGGACCTTTTAAAAAATTAGAAGAAGTTGATAGTGCCGCTTTTATTTCGTCTTCAACAGTAAGTCCAGGATATGTTAAATAATAATCTTTTAAATTAAATCTCGTCAAATTATAAGCTAATAACTCTTGAGTTTTTAGCAATGCGGTTGTTTTGTAATTATACAAAATAGATTTACCTGTTTCTAAATGTATGCTTCGTGCGGCTAAAACTACACCATGGCAAATTGCACCAATAGATTTTTGAGCTAAGAAAAAATCAACAACATATTGTTGCAAAATTTTAGATTCTAAATACTCTTTTACCGTTTTATCATGTCCACCTGGCAACAATAATCCATCAAAATCTTCAACATTCACTTCATCATATTTCAATGGATTACAAAATGAAGGTTCTTTTATCATTTCAAAATAGGCATCAACGGCATCTTTTCTTGCTTTTAAAACCGATTTAAAGATTCCTAACCCTTTTCCATTCAACATTCTTTCATCTGCTGAAGCTTTTGTTCCATTAGGTGTAATAAATACAATTTCTATATTTTTTTCAGAAAGTAATTTCCAAGGTATTGCCACCTCACTAGGATCAAATCCAAAAGTTGGAATTGGTAGTAATACCTTTTTTAAACTCATTTTAAAACTACTAATTTAATATAACCAAGTTAATTCCTTCTTCAGAAATAGTGATTAGTTTTTGTCTAAACAAACCACCAATAGCACTTTTAAAACCTTTTTTACTCATTCCTAATTGATATTTTATATCATCAGGAGAGCTTTTATCGTGCAACCCTAAAAAACCATTCTGTTGTTTTAGCGCATTTAGTATTATAATTTCATTTTTAACAATTGTTTGTTTAAAACCAACTGCTTGTAAACTAACATCAATTTTTTCATCTTCACGTATTTTTTTAACGTAACCAACTAATTTTTGACCCTCCTCTATTTTTTGATACAATTCACTTTTATAAAGCAATCCCTCAAATTCCTCATTTATTAAAACTGTAAAACCCATACCTGTGTTTCTTACAACTATTAAGTCAACCTTATCACCTACTTTTAAATCCATTTTTATTCTTTTAAATTGTTGAAATATGCTTTTAATATTTGATCGTTTTCTTCTCTTGGTGTAAATATTTCTAATAATTTCGGAAGTTTTGATTCTCCATAAAAATTAGAAAGTTGCGCATCTAATTCGGCCTCATTTTTAGCTGTATTGTATTCAAATTTATGCATTTCACACAAATGTTCAGCAGTTAAATTATGAGGCGTTTCAAAATAATCTAACGCATTAGATGCTTTAGGCCCAGGAATAAATCTAAAAATTCCTCCACCTCCATTATTTACAAGTATAATTCTAAAATTACGTGGTATGAAGTTATTCCAAAGTGCATTGCTATCGTAAAAAAAGCTAATATCACCCGTAACAAAAACTGTATTTCCCCTTGCTGAAAACGCTGCACCAATTGCTGTGCTTGTACTTCCATCAATCCCACTAGTACCTCTATTACAAAATACACGTAATGTATTATCTATATCAAATAGTTGTGAATATCTAATTATAGAACTATTTCCCAACTGTAATTGTGAGTTATTTGGTATTGAAGGTAACAGTTTGCTAAATACTTTTAAATCTGAAAATGCACAATTACCTATAAACTCTTGATGCTTTTTTAATCTAACCGCTTTCTTTTGTAGCCAATAGCTTTGATAATTACTCTCAGTAGCTTTTGTTAAAAAGAAAAACTGACTAAAAAATAATTGTGATGATATTTTAAAATGATGCTTTAAACAATGAAATGTATCAAATGCTCTTTTCGCATCTGTATGCCAATGATGTTTTGGCTGATATTTACGTATGTGTTGCTTTATTTTTTTTGAAACAATTAACCCTCCTAAACTCAATAAAATATCTGGTTGAAATTTCTCCAACTCACCATCATCTAAAGGAAAAATTAACTTATCAATACTATTTATAAATTTTGAATGCGAAACATTGGCCGTATTTTCAATTAAAACTAATACTGACGGATCTTTAACTAAATGTTCTAACTGCGTTTGTAATAAATCATCAGGAAAATGTTCGCCAACCAGCACCATTTTTTTAGTGGAAGCATCCCAAATATCAGCATATTTTTGAAGCTCATCTACATCTAATGGAATTTCATCAATTAAACTTGTTTTAACTTCTGAAACAATTTCAGATTTACTATAATTTATTGCTTCTTTTTCATACAAAGGCTCATCAAAAGGCACATTAATATGTACTGGTCCTTTTTTAGTTATCGCAATTTTAAATGCATTTTCAATACATTTTTCGTCATTTTCAGAACCTAAGTTAGCGCTAAACAAAATATGATTTTTAAAAACATTTTCTTGTCTAATTGTTTGTCCATCACCCACATCAATCAAATGTTTAGGTCTATCTGCTGAAATTATTAGTAAAGGAATATTGCTATAAAAAGCTTCAGCAATTGCAGGATAATAATTTAATAATGCTGAACCAGATGTGCATAATAAAGCTACTGGTTTTCTAGTTTGCTGTGCAATTCCCAATGCAAAAAAAGCTGCGCAACGCTCATCAACTATAGATAATATTTCAATTTCTTCAGAGTCATTAAAACCAATAATTAAAGGTGCATTTCTAGAACCTGGAGAAATTACAACGTTGCTTATATTAAAATTTTCACAACTCGTAACCACAAGTTGAGCTAATTTATTTTTTGGAAATTGACGCATGGATATTCTAAAATTAAAGTTGCAAAGTTACGGAAAGTTATTCTAGTTTCATTGTATGAAATTTAGCAATAAATTATTACAACACCTTTTTCATAACCTCAGCTTTTGAAACTGTTTCTTCCCATTCTTTTTTCGGATTACTTTCTGCAGTAATTCCACCACCAATATAAATTGAAGCTATCTTATTTTCAACTTGCATACAGCGTAAATTCACGAAAATATTCGTATTATTTTCAATGTTTAACTCTCCTAAATAACCAGAATAATAGGCTCTGTTATAATTTTCATTTTCTACAATAAATTTAGTTGCATTCTCTTTTGGTAAACCACAAACTGCAGGTGTTGGGTGTAATGAATGTATTAATTGCTCCAATAAATTATCCGATTTTAATTCACCTGAAATATCTGTTCTTATATGAATTAAATTTCCTGCTCTAACTGAATATGGTTCAGAAATTTTAATGTTTTTTATACTATTTCTTATTTGATCTAAGATATAATCGGTAACAAATTGCTGTTCTTGTTGTTCCTTTTCTTTCCAAACAACATTGGTAGTGTTTTTAAACAACTGTGTACCAGCCAAAGCCATTGTTTTAAATTTAATATCAGTAACATTAATCAACCGTTCTGGAGTTGCTCCCATCCATAAACCAACTGCTGGATGAAACCACAAATACACAAAAGCATTTTTATAGTTATTCAACATTTTTTTTAATGTATTTATACTATCAAAACTAGAACACTCAACCTTTTCTTTTCTTGACAACACCACTTTTTTAGTAGCACTACTATTAATGAAATTTATGCCTTTTTGAACTAATTGAATATGATTTCCTTCTGAATTTTCATCAAAAATAACTCTAAAAGTTGAATTATTATAGTTCTCATCAAGTACAAATTCTTCTGAAGTTTTTGCAGTAATTAAGTTACATTTCTTAATTGGGAAAAGTATTTTTTTTTCATTTTTATAAAACGGAGAAAATACAAATCCTTGATCTTTAAATGAATTTAAAAAATATAATTCTTCAGTTTTTTGAATATACGCAGTAATTTCTACTTCATTGGGTTTTCTGAAAACCACAAATGGAAGATTTGAGTTATAAGAACTCTCAATTTTATCAAAAAATGTTACTAAATCTTTCTGCAATTTCTATTCATTTAATTGTTGCACTAACACACTTTTAATCTCCTCAAAATGAGACCAAACTAATCCATGTCCAGCTTTATTCAAAGTTACTAAATCATATTGTTTTGGTGGAAGAATTTCTTTTAAATATAAAGAATTTTTAAACGGAACAATCCAATCTTTATTTCCATGAATACTTATAATTGTTGACGGATTTTCATTCCAAGAAGTTTCAAACTTCAACAAATCTGATTTATGAGTTAACTTCTCTTTTGATGCAGCTTTCCAAATTTTTGGCAACAACCACCTTGTTGCTTTCCATTTATAAAAGTTAAGCACCCAAGGCATTGGTTCAACTTCTGAATATACTTCCGGAGCAAGTAGGATAATTTTTTTATATTCATTATTAGAAGCCAAAGCTATTGGTCCTCCATAAGAATAGCCAACTAAAATTGTATTTTTCTTATTTATATTATTAATTAAATCTTCTAACATTTTAGTTTCAAAAGCAATAGATTCTTGTACATCTCCAGTATGTTTTAATCCATACCCAACTCTATCGTAAGAAATTAAATTTGCCTTTTCATTTAATGTTGAATCCAATAAATAGTGTTTAAAATCGAGTGCTGAACCTATTGAACCATGAATAAAAACAATTGTTGGTAAAGTTGTATCAATCTTTTTTTGAGTTGTTAAAACTCTATATTCAAACTCTTTAAATGTATTTTTACTAATATAAACCTGGCTATTACTTTCAGAAAAATCATTTCTAATTTTCTCGTCTGATTTGGGTGTTGAAAAACGATAAAATAAAATAACTAATGCAGTAAAAAGTAGCAAAAAAATAATTCCAATAATTTTAAGAAGCTTTCTAAACATACCACTCTACTTCTTCAAAATGTAATTGGTTAATTTACATAAAGAAATTACTCGTCCTCTCTCATCTTCAACCTTAATTTCAACCAAATGTATTGTTTTACCTTTATGTATTATTTTTCCGGTAGCAGTTATCAATCCACTTTTCACACTTCTCAAATGATTTGCTGAAAACTCTATACCACGAACACTATACCTCTCAGTATCAATCGCTAACATAGAAGTTGGACTTCCAACACTTTCAGCTAAAGCCATTGTTGCGCCGCCATTTAAAATTCCATCTGGTTGATGAACTCTTGAATTTACTGGCATTGTAGCAACTAAAAAATCTTCACCTACATCTACATATTTAATTTCTAAAGTTTCCATTAATGTGTTTTCACACATATTATTTAACGATTGAAGTACTGCTTCCTTTTTACTCATAAAAAATTGTTAGGCAGTAAAAATAAGAATTTAAAACTTTAAATAGTACCTTTGCAAATTAATTGTAATTTATAAAATGGCGTACCGAATAAGAATTATTTTAGATGTTAAAGCTGATGTAATTAGAGATTTAATTGTTGCAGAAACTATTAGTTTAGAAGAATTGCATTTTACCATTGCAAAAGCATTTGGTTTTAAAGGGCAAGAAATGGCTTCTTTTTACCAAACTGATGACACTTGGGAACAAGGTGAAGAAATTCCTTTGTTTGACATGTCTGAAAATGGAGACGCAATAATCATGAATAATTTTACAGTTTCTCAAGTATTTAAAAAAACTACAGATAAATTAATTTATGTGTATGATTTTATGGCTATGTGGTCATTTTTTGTTGAATTATCTGAAATTATTACAACCACAGAAACTAACTTACCTAAAATAGCACTTTCATTTGGAGATGTACCAGACGAAGCTCCTGAAAAAGAGTTTAAATCAGAAAAAACGTCTGATAACTTTGACGCTTTTGATGATGAAAGCGATTTAGAAAATATTGATGATTTTGACTTCGATAATTATTGAAGTTAAACTAAACTCAAAAAATAAAAAAACGATCATTAATGATCGTTTTTTTATTTTTTATTGATTATTCCACTCTAAATTGAAATACTTGAGAATTAGAAGTATTGCCTTCATCATCACGGGTAAGCACTTTCCAATAATATGTATTTGTACTCACTTCTTTACTAACATTTTGTAAGGTTACTGTTTCAATCATTGTTGTAGGTGGATCTACATTATCTAAATACACATCATATTCCTTAATATCATTATCAACATCACTTCCTACCCATTCTAAATTTACAGTTGTTCCATTAACGGTTGCTCCCATAACTGGACTTGAAATTTCAGCTGGAAACGGTGCATAAGTTTGGATAGCATCCCCTGAATTATAAAATTTCCAAACAGTACTTGTTGCAGTTTCTATAGTTCCTGTAGCTTTTGAAATTACCCACCATTTATAAGGAGTACTTTTTTGAATAATTATATCAACTTGATTAACCGTAGAATTTGTTAAAAATTCAACATTGGTTAATAAATTTTCAACTACTACTGTGTATGAAGAGGCGTTAGCTGCTTCATCCCAATTAAAATTAACCTTGCTTTGTGTAGTATTCATACTTATTCCTGAATTACACTCTTCATCATTATCTGGAAAAACCAATACGGCTGCTGATGGATTAACAATAACTGGTGGGTCTGGAGTTATTGGTTCATCATCTCCTCCGCCTCCACAACTTAAAAAAGGAATTATAAAGGCAATGCTTAATATATATTTAATTTTGTTCATATTATTCAATAATTATAGTATAACTTTTAGTTACTTCTTTACTTTCTAATTTTAATAAATAAACACCTTTTGGAATGTGTTTCATTTCAACTTCAATTAACCTTTGATTATTATTTACATATGCTTTTGAAAAAAGTTTACTTCCCAAAGTAGAATAAACAGAGATTGATACAACCTCATCATCAATTGTACCAGTAGCTATTAATAAATTTTGCCCTTGTTTTAAAGGGTTAGGATAGGCAACTAAATTTTCAAATGGAACAATTAAAGTTTCTTTATGTACACCTTGACATAAAACATCGGTATTAATTTTTAATTCATTAACACCCAGTTTTAAATTTAAATCAATAAAATTATCCGTAGTTGTAAAAACTTCGCCATTTAATGTTACATAATATTTTTCAGCTCCTTTTAAAGATACTCTAGCTGTTTTAGATTTTGTATCAACCTTAGAAAAAGCAGATAAATCATCAGGCTCAGTAATACTCGCATTAAAGCAAATTTCAAAATCGTTTTGATTTTCAACAGTTATACAAACTGTGTATTGTCCGGCAGATAAATCATTAAAGTTTGTTGTTGAAGTAAATTGATTAGATTTTGAAACTCCATTTCCAGAAAGTTCTGCTGTATAATTTAAATTTTCAACTGCAGTTATAACAATTGATCCATTATTATTTGATCTACATGTTTCTGAATTTAATTGAAGTTGAAAATTAGTTGCTGGTAGTGTAAATATTTCACAGCCATTAACATCTACAGTTGATCCTATTGGTGTTTCATTACAGTTATCATTTACATTTAACACACCATCTCCATCAATGTCATCATCACAAACATCACCTTTTCCATCAGAATCAAAATCTGCTTGATCTGCATTTGATATTCCTGGGCAGTTATCAATATCATCACTTTTTCCATCACCATCAGTATCACCAAAACCAACTATTGTAAAATCATCTATAATAACACCTTCTTGATTAACAGATTGATCTGAATGAAAAACAAACCTAAATATAACATTTGTTTCGGTAGCTAATGAAGTTAATTCATAAGAATATTCCGTCATAGTTGCATTTGTGCCAGTCCATTGTGCTCCAGGACAATTTTGACAATCATTTGAACCTCCTGAAGTAGCATTGGTACGGTTACTATTATACCAGTTTGGAGAAACTGAGGTTCCTAAAACTTGCCATGAACTTCCATTATTTAAAGAATATTCTACATAAATAATATCCCAATTCTCCTCTAGATCATAAGCCATATTAAACTTAAATTTAGGTGAAAGTATTGATGACAAATCAAAACAACCTGAATATAAGTAGCCTTTTGTTGAGTCAGCATGGTTTCCAGATAAATTAGTTCCATATACATTTGTGCCTGAAGTTGCATTTTTTAATAAAGTTCCTGTTGGTATACCTCTTTTCCAAATACTTTTAGTTAACTCTCCATCATTATAAGTCAACAATTCATTATCTACTTCAAAATCATTAACAAAACCACTTATTCCAGAGGAATTTTGTACTATATAAGTACTTAAAAAATTATTATCTGAATGGGCATCATTTGGAGTGCTTATACTTATTTCAATATTTTGAATTCCAAAAGTAGCTGTTAAATTTTCAATGATAATTATTTTTTTCTCTTGGGGATTTATTAAACCGCTCCATTGAGAAGTGTCTTCAACTCCATTAATTTTATAAGTTACATCAACTAAATTAATAGGAGTTAAACCTTTATTTTCAACATTTAACTGAATAGAAAATTCATTTTCACAAAAAATAATATCTGCGTTTGGAACATCTATACTTAGTAATCTAATATCTGAATCTGGTAACTCTACTGTTAAATTAGACTGCCAAACACCTCTTCCGTAAGTTGCTGCAGTTATTTTTGCATCATCTAATGATATTTCTAAATCTCTTACAGGTACATTTGGTAGGTTATTAAAAAATGGTTTCCATTCATTAATCGTATTATCTAAACGAAATACGCCTAAGCTTGTACCTACATATATTGGATTTTCAGAATGTCTTCCTTGATGGGCAACATCAAAATACGCTTGGTCTGTTGGTAAATTATATGTAATATCAATAAAAGTAAGACCTCTATCTTCCGATTTAAAAACCCCTCTAGCTCCAAAGCCTGAAGTACAAACATAAATAATATCACTATTTTCATTATGAACTTCAATAGCATTGATATTTGAGGAAAAAGTATATCTTTCTTCAAAATTTTGGGCTCTATTAATACTTGCATGAAATTTATTATTTACACCAACATACATATTATCAGAATTTAATTTATCAATCTCTAATACATCTATTAAAGCTTCAAAATTTTGTGAAATTTTAACAAATGAATCTCCTGTAAAGTGATAAACACTACCATATCCCGCATATAATTCACCTTCTTTATTAATTTTCATTGGTGTTACCCAATTTCCATCTTCAGGGCCTGAAAAACTTGAATTTTGAGACATCCCAGCATCCGTAGTTACATTTAATGAGCCTCCGTATTGAGTAAAACCGTAGTATATGTTTTCGTTATTAGGATGCACAGCATTATCCATACCATCACCCCCATGATAATTATTCCATTCTTTACTCTCTGTTAAACCAAACCCTCCATTATCTTGCAATCCTCCTGCCATTTTTGAAGCATTTCTTTTAGAAACTGAAATTCTATAAAACTGACCAATTTGCATTCCTTGTGTATAATCTTGAAATGTTATCCCTTCATCCTCACTTTTATAAAAACCACCATCAGTACCAGCAAATAATTCATTATTAAAAAATCTTAAATAGTGAATATCTGCATGTGTAAAAGCTTCGTCATGTTGATACCAGTTATTTAATTTAGAGAACGAATCTGCTCCATTGGTAGATTTCCAAATATTTAAACATCCTACATATACTTCATCTGGGTTTTGATCAGAAACTGCCAAAGCTAAATCATACCAAGCCTGAGTATTTTCTAATATATCGGTTTCATTTAATGATTTTGTAAATGTTTCACCACTATCAACAGATTTATAAATCCCTTGATATTCATTGGAAGTTGCTGAACTTAACACATAAATATATTCAGCATTTGCTGATGTAACATCAATTACAAACCTACCCGAAGAAACAGGAAGTCCCACATTTTTTTGAATGAAAGAATCTCCTCCATCAATAGACTTATAAAATTTATCAACCGTTACTACATAAATTGTAGTTGGGTCTCCTGGTTTAATTTTAAGATCTTTAATATTTCCTATTTGATTGTTAGACCAATTATTACCACCATCTATTGTTTTATACAATCCAGCACTTGTTGCTACCCATAAAATATTAGAATCACTTGGATGCATATAAATATCATTCATAGAATTTGGTGAATTACTAGGATTTAAACCTGTTTGAACCCAAGTTGTACCACCATCTACAGATTTAAATACACCTGCACTTTCAGTATCAGATGCATCATCATCTCCAGTAGCTATATAAATTATTGCAGAATTATTAGGATCAATTACAATACCAGATACTCCTATTTGTGGCAATTCATCTGATAAAGGAATCCAATTTTGACCTTTGTCAATTGATTTCCAAATTCCACCAGCTGGTGTTCCAACATAAATAATATTTTCATTATTTGGATCAGGAACAATTACATTCACACGACCTAAATTTGCCGTAGAGGTTTTATTGTTAATTATTGTTTTAGGGCCAAAGGATTCCCAATTACTTATGTCTGTTCCACCTTCTATTCCAAAATTAATATGGTTTTCCCAAGTTTTCCATAAATACTCTTTGGAAGGTAAATACCCATCTTTATCTGTATAATGCTTCCAATATTCTTCCCAACGCTTAAAAGGCTTATAACCACTACCTTTTGTGTTGTAATCTTTTCCTTCCCAATATTTATTGAATTCTAAAGAAAGTTGAGGTAATGATAATTTATCAATTTTCGTATTAGACCCTTTGTTTTCGACATTTTTCTGATGCCAAGGCGCGTTATCATTAAATTGAGCATTTGATGTATAATAAAAAATTGAAAAAATTGAAAAAAATAGTATCTTTCTCATGGAGTTATAGGTTTATGGGGTTATAGGTTCATGCAAATATTAAATTATTTATATCATTCTTCAAACTAAATTTTATGAAAATTCTAATTAATTATATACGTATTTACGTTTTCATAATTTCTGGTTACAAAACTAAAAGCAACTTCTAAAATTTCGCCCATGGATTTACAAGCTTTAAAATTTTTATCTTTTGTGTAATTATGCAAATCCATTTTAAGTTGGTGAATTTTTTCAGGAGTAGAAATTTCATCATTAATCATACACTCCATTAAGGCATTTATTCTATCCTGAGAACCTTTTAATCTTCTTGCAATTGCTGAACGTTCTTCTTTTTTATATTGCTCAATAGATTCTTCTTGTAAATTTTCTGAAACCATTTTAACAAACGGGTAGTTTTCTTTAAAAAACTGAGGATAATATACCTTTAAATTCCCTTCAAAACATTGCTGATCAAAATCCATAGCTCTAATCCTATATTCAACTTGGTCAAAATCATAAGAAGCTACAATTACATAATTATAAGAACGCATATCACCTAACAAACGAATCATACACCGTTCATTAAATTTTACAAACTCTTTTGATAATCTTTTTTTACCTCTAACTGAAACCATATCCATATTTTCAATTAAAAACTGATCACCAGGTACACCTAACACATGTTCTTCAATTAAAGTGTCTTTATAAACTAAAAAATTAATGTTGTTGGGTGATAATATGTGTTCTAATTCCAATCCGTAAACTCTAGAAGCATCCGCTTTTTTAATATACAAATACGTATGATTGTCATTTAAAATATTTCTAATTTTAACTCTAAAGGGTTTAGAATTTCCAAAAGTGCAATAGTCAATCCCATCAACAGTTAAAAAAGGTAAAGAATCTTCGCTTCCATCTCCATGTAAAATTAAATACATCCGTTTTAAGCTTAAATCAATTTCTTCACGTTCATGTTCGGCGTAATACACTCTAATCCATAAGGTGTCTTCTCCATTTTTATCATATACTTCTACGGCTCCTACAAAGCGAAGCAAATCATCATAAAAAACAGGAATTTTAATATTTCTGTGATATTCAGTCAAATAATCATACAATCGTTGATTAATTGGGTATGCCGGTTTTTTCTTCGACATTAATTTTTCTTCCATGGTCAAAATCTATTAATACATCCAAATTTAGTATATTGCTGTAACATTTTTGGTTAAATGTCGTCTTAATTTTATACTAAACAAAAAAATATTGGAAACAATCATATCTCTACGCGATCTTAATAAAAAATTTGGAAACATTCATGCAGTAAACAATTTGTCTTTTGATATACAAAAAGGAAACGTTTATGGAATTTTAGGTCCAAATGGAAGTGGAAAATCAACTACACTTGGTATTATTTTAAATGTTGTTAATAAAACTTCAGGAAGTTTTAATTGGTTTGATGGTAGTTTATCTACACATGAAGCATTAAAAAAAGTAGGTGCTATTATTGAGCGCCCAAATTTTTATCCATACATGACGGCCATTCAAAATCTAAAATTGGTTTGTAAAATAAAAGATATTCCTTTTAGTAAAATTGAAGAAAAATTAAAGACTGTTAACTTACACGAACGAAGAAACAGTAAGTTTAAAACTTTTTCATTAGGTATGAAACAACGTTTAGCTATTGCTTCTGCCCTATTAAATGATCCTGAAATTCTAATTTTAGATGAACCCACCAATGGGTTAGACCCACAAGGTATTCATGAAATTAGAAAAATAATTAAAGATATTGCCGGTAATGGAACAACTATTTTATTAGCTTCTCATTTATTAGATGAAGTTGAAAAAGTGTGCTCACATGTAGTTGTTATTAGAGAAGGTATAAAATTATATGCTGGTAGAGTAGATGAACTTACAGCTTCAAATGGGTTATTTGAACTTAAAGTTGAAGAAAATTCAGAAAAATTATTAGAGCTACTTTCAAATTTTGAAGGAATTGCTTCGACCAAAAAAGGTGAAGAAAATAAAATTATTGCTACTTTAAACAAACCGGTTTCAGCTTCAGAAATTAATAACTATTTATTTAAAAATGGTATTGTATTGTCACATTTGGTAAAACGCAAACCAAGTTTAGAGCAACAATTTTTAACACTAACTAACAAAAACTAACAATGCTACGATTACTTAATATAGAAATTCATAAATTAAAACATAGTAGAGCAAGCCGAGTATTAATCCTTATCTATTTTATTTTATTAACTTCAATTGCTTTAATTGCGGCTATTAAATTTGATATTGGCCCAATACAATTTCATTTGGCTGAACAAGGCATTTTCAATTTTCCATACATCTGGCATTTTAATACATTTGTTGCTTCACTTTTCAAATTCTTTTTGTTATTGGTAATCGTTTCAATGATGGCTAATGAGTATAGTAACAAAACGTTAAAACAAAATTTAATTGACGGATTAAGCAAAAAGGAGTTTGTACTTTCAAAATTTTATACCGTTGTTCTACTAGCACTCATTTCAACAATATTTGTGTTTTTTGTATCTGTAATTCTTGGATATATTTATTCAGATTTTAATGAAATTTCTATTGTTACTACCGATTTAGAATACTTAGTTGCATTTTTTGTGAAATTGGTTGGGTTCTTTTCTTTTGGGTTATTTTTAGGTATTTTGGTTAAAAGAAGTGCATTTGCAGTTGGCGCAATGTTAGTTTGGGCTATGATTGAAGGTTTTGTAAAAGGAATGAGTTATTGGAAATTAAAAGATTATGTTGATGAAATTATGCAGTTCTTTCCATTAGAAGCTATGGCAAATCTTATAAAAGAACCTTTTACAAGATTAGATGCGGTTAAAGCTGTTGCTAAAACTGCTGGTGAAGATTTATCCAAAGACTTTTCTGTTCAACCACAAGATATTTTAATTGTACTTGTATGGACTGCCATTTTTGTGTATTTATCATATGCTTTACTTAAAAAAAGAGATTTATAATTATTTTTTAAACCTTTTAGTTTATTATACGTGTAATTTGTACATTTACTGCTTGTAGATGTATTATTTTACCCATAAATGAACGCAAAAAAATATTTAAAATTAATTCTATTATTTTTCTTTGTTTTAACTTTCAAACAAATTTCTGCTCAACTTAGTAAGGTTCATTTTATACCTCCATTAACTTATGCAGAAAATGGAAATGCAAACCCAGAGAGTCAATATATTTATATTTCTACACCAAATAGTAATGCTATAAACTATACTATAAAACCAATTGGTGAACAAAGTGCAAATTATATTATTGGACAAGTTTCAAACTCAGCTCCTGCTGAAATTTCATTAGGAAGTGGTAATACACCCTTATTTATTCCTTCAAGCCAAACAAGTACGCCAATAAATAACAAAGGGTATATTATTGAAGCTGAAGATGTTATTTATGCATCTATAAGAATGAATGCTGGAAGTAGCGCACAGGCCGGCGCATTAGTTAGTAAAGGACTATCGGCATTAGGAACCGTATTTAGAGTAGGTTCTTATACTAATGAAAACCCACAAGACAACTATTTAAACTTTGTATCAGTAATGGCTACTGAAGATAACACTTCAATAGTTTTTGATGATTTACCAACCGGAATTATAATTAAAAATTATACCGGAAGTTTACCAATAAATACCATGCTTAACAAAGGTGAAAGTTATACACTTGCCACAAATAGTTTTGACAGCCAAATAAATAGAGATGGACTTATTGGTACGCTCGTTCAATCTAACAAGCCAATTGTGGTTAATTGTGGCTCAGCAAATGGAAGCTTTCATAATGGTGGTGGTAGAGATTATGGAATTGATCAAATAGTTGGATTTTCTAAAGTTGGAAACGAATATATTTTTGTAAAAGGTGATGGATTAAATGAGTGGGAAAATATACTAATTGTTGCGCATTTAGATAATACTGCTATTTACATACATGGAAACACAAATGCAGCTACCACAATTAATGCTGGAGAATACTATTTAATTGAAGGGGATAACTACAGTTCAAATGGAAATATGTATGTGCAAACATCTAACAATGTATTTGCATACCAAGGAGTTGGCGCTACAACTAATGAAGCCAACCAAGGTTTATTTTTTGTACCGCCATTAAGTTGTGAAAACAGAGGGAACTTAGACAATATTGCAAATATTGGTGAAATTGGTACAATACAGTATACTGGAGGTTTATCAATTGTTACAAAGGTTGGAGCAACAGTATTAGTTAACAATACACCAATTACTAATGCTCCAAATACTATTACTGGAAATAACGACTATGTAACTTACAAAGTTACCGATCTCTCTGGTAATGTTTCTGTTCAAAGTACAGATGAGCTTTATTGTGCTTACTTTAATTTTAATGGTGCAGCAACATCAGGAAGTTTTTATTCAGGATTTCCAGCTGCTCCTGAAGTAAATTTTAAAGCTACTTTTCAAACATTAGGAGCCTGTATTGGAAATGACTTAAAATTATCTGTAGCAAATATGGGTAATTTTGATAGTATTGAATGGTGGTTTAATGATGGAACTGGATATATATCTACAGGAGAAAAAACTATAGAATATATACCTACTTTACCTGGAACTTATAAACTTATTGGAAAATTAGATTGTTCAGGGTTAACTCTAGAATCTTTTGAAGTTCCAGTAAGTACTTGCCCAGATGATACTGATAATGATGGAATTATAGACAATATTGATATAGATAATGATAATGATGGTATTTTAAATTGTATTGAATCCTATGGAAATCAAACTATTAATTTATCCAATTTAAATAATGGAAGTTTACCCGTTGGTAATTTTAATTATACTGGAACTATTACAACAAATGGCAACGCTGCCTCAACTCCTTTTATGGGTTCTAATGATGGTACTTTTATGAGTGAAGTTCCCATTAAAAATAGTTCATTAGAAACAAGTGCTACTTACAATTTAAATTTTAACAACAACTTAAATTTACAACTAGCATATGCTTCATCAAACACCTTAGGAAGTGGCTTACTTACAAATGATGAAGAATTTATAATTCAAGTACCAAATAATAAAACAATAACACTTATAAATCCTGACAACCAATTATTAATTGATACTGATTATGATGGTATTTATGAAAACAATATCACTCAATTTTCCTCCTTTGAAATTAGATTTAAGCTTGCTTCAAGTTCACTGCCAATTGGTTCGGGAACATTTAAATTTAAAGCTAGTTTAATTGATTCTTTTACCATCACTCATAAAAATAATTCAGAAACAAATAGCAATCAGGCTACTTTCCAAATTTCAGCTACTTGTGTACCTATTGATCACGATAATGATACTGTAATTGACTCGTTTGATTTAGATAGTGACAACGATGGTATTCCAGATATTATTGAATCACAAGGAGCTAATTACCTTCCGTTATCAAATATTGATGACGATTTAAATGGTTTGGATAATATTTTTGATAGCAATGCAATTTCAATTGATACAGATAATGATGGCGTTCAAGATTATTTAGATTTAGATAGTGATAATGATGGTATTTTTGATTTAGAAGAAACCGGAAATCTTGGTAGTTATTTATCGGATACCGACTTAAATGGTATTGTTGATTGGCAATCAAATACAGATATGAATGGTTTGGTAGATAGTGCTGAAACATTTCCAGATAGCGGTATAATTGCGTATGTTTTAAATGATATAGATGCAGATTTATATTTTAATTATATTGATTTGGATAGTGATGGAGATGGCTGTAGCGATGTAATTGAAGCTGGGTTTTCTGATGCAAATAATGATAATTTTATTGGAGACACTTCAGTTCTCGTAAATACATTAGGCGTAGTTACAAATACCAGTGATGGTTATACTTGGCCAATAAATACAAACTATAGCACTGCGGCGCCAATTTCAATTATTCAACAACCTGTAAATACTGTAGTTTGTGCAGGATCGGACATATTAATTACTATTGAAACTTCAACTATTAATGCTATTCAATGGCAAGAAAGTACAGATGGTATTAATTGGACTACTATTACTAACAATACATTTTATAATGGAGCAAACACTGCTCAACTACTTATTTTAAATACACCATTAAACTATACTAACAATAAATACAGAGCTCGTTTAGATAAAAATGGAAATAGCTGTGGATTGATTTCAGAAATTGCAATACTTACAGTATATACGCTGCCTATAGTTGCAACTACAGTTATTTTAAAACAATGTGATAATGATACTGATGGTAAAAGTTTGTTTAACTTAACCGAAGCTATCAATAAAATTTCTTTAAATGCTATTCATGAAAATTTCACCTTTTTTTTAACCTCAACAGCAGCAGATATTGGAGACAATACAAGTGATGATTACATTTCAAACCCTACAAATTTTGAAAACAGAACAGTTAATACGGATGTTATTTGGGCAAGAGTTGAATCTCAATTTGGGTGTGCTTCAATTAGTGAAATAGAATTAATAGTTTCTACTACAGGAATTCCTGCCACATTTCAAAAAAGTTTTAGTGTATGCGATGATTTTTTAGATAAAAACGGAAATAATACTGCAAATAATAACGATAGAGATGGTATAAGTAGTTTTGATTTTAGCAGTGTAAATGATGAAGTTATCGCTATTTTTCCTACAGGTCAACAATTAATTATTAACTATTATAGAAATGAAAATGATGCTTTAGCCGAAGAAAATCAAATTATAGACATTTCAAATTATAGAAATATTGGGTATCCACATTCCCAACAAATTTATATTAGAGTTGATAGTGAAATAGATAATGATTGCTTAGGTTTTGGAGCTCATATATCTTTAAATGTTGAAGAACTTCCAGTTGCAAACCCAGTAACAATTGAACGCCAATGTAATGAAAATCAAGATGGAATGTATCCTTTTGATGTTTCATTAATTGAACAAGATGTATTAAACGGTCAAAGTATTTCTAATGTTTCTATTAACTATTTTGATGAGAACAATAATCAATTACCAAGTCCATTACCAAATCCATTTTTAACAACATCACAAACAATTACAATTAGAGTAACAAATAATACTACAAACGCAAATAACGGACCTTGTTTTGATGAAACTACACTAACTTTTATTGTTGACAAAGCCCCTATGGCTAATTCTGTAACAACTAAAACTGCGTGTGATGATATATCAAACGATGGAATTTACGATTTTGATACCTCAACAATACAAACAACTATTTTAGGAAGTCAAACAGGAATGGAAGTTCATTATTTTAATGAACTTGGAATTGAATTACCAAGTCCTTTACCAAATCCATTTTCAACATACACACAAACCGTTACAGCAAAAGTCATCAACCCAATTAATACAACTTGCATAGCCACAACCAATTTTAATTTTATTGTAAATCCACTACCTAATTTTAACATTGAAACTCCAAGAATTATATGTTTAACTGAACCTGCTACCATAATAACGTTAGATGTTTCACCAGAAGATAATTCAGAATTATTAGATTATCAATGGACTAATGAAACCGGGCTCATACTATCTACCAATGAATTTCTTGAAGTATCTATACCAGGAATTTATTTTATTACACTTACAAAAACAAACGGAAGTGGTTGTTCAAGAACAAAAGAAATTAATGTTAACCCATCAGAAATAGCTATAATTAATTTAGAAGCTATTACTATTGATGATGATTCTGATAACAACACAATAACAATTTCAACTACCAACTTAGGTATTGGCGATTATGAATTTTCACTAGATAATAAATATTATCCCTATCAAGATGAACCCTATTTTGATAATGTAAAAGCTGGTATACATACTATTTATGTAAGAGACAAAAACAATTGTGGAACTGCACAAATTGAAGTTTCAGTTATTGGCTTCCCTAAATTCTTCACTCCAAATAACGACGGCCATAATGATACTTGGAAAGTACTTGGCGTAAATGAAAATTTATACACAAGTGCTACAATTTACATTTTTGATAGATTTGGAAAACTAATCACTCAAATTAACCCTAAAAGTGAAGGTTGGGATGGTTTATTAAATGGTAAACACCTTTCTTCAGCTGACTACTGGTTCACAGTTCAACTAATTGACTTAAATGGAAATATAAGAGTTCGCAAAGGTCATTTTAGTTTAATAAGAAAATAACTTTTCTATTAGATAAATACTTCACAAAGTTTAAATAATTATAAGACTTATTCTTACATTTGAAAAAATTAGTTTTATTATTCTTCAAATGAAAAAATTTATTTTAGTAATCACCTTATTCTGTGCACTTCACAGTTTTGCACAAGGCGAAGCTAATATCTGGTATTTTGGAGAAAACGCAGGAATTGATTTTAATAGTGGATCTCCTGCAGCTTTAACAAATGGTAATTTAAATACACGTGAAGGCTGTTCAACCTTTTCAAAAAGCAATGGCGATTTACTTTTTTATTCTGATGGAACTACAATTTGGAATAAAAATCATAACCCAATGCCAAACGGAACTGGACTTGCTGGGCATCCTTCAAGTACACAATCTGCAATGATAATTCCAATTCCAACTAGTCCAAACTTATATTATCTTTTTACTGTTGGATCGCCTGTAAATGATGGAGAACCTGGTTTTAATTATTATACTATTGATATGAATGCTGATGGAGGTTTGGGTGATATTGTGAATGGCCCTGTAGATTTAACCAACGATAATGCTGATAATTGGTCTGAAAAAGTTGCTGCTATTAAAGGTGAAGAATGCAATACTTACTGGGTTTTATCATATGCCATTGATACATTTTATGCCTATAAAGTAACAAGTACTAGCGTTGAATCTCCAATAATTTCAACAACTAATTACACTGCTTTAGACAGACGAGGTTATTTAAAAATTTCTCCTAACGGAAAAAAAATAGCTATTGCGCACATGAATAATAATTCAAATACCCAGCCAGGCGGATCATTATTTTTGTATGATTTTGATAAAGCAACAGGAATAGTTTCCAATAAAAAAAAATTAGCATTAATAGCCCCAGGAAATTATCCTTATGGTGTAGAGTTTTCATCAAGTAGTGAAAAATTATATGCACATGCTTCTAATGATTTTTGGAGCAGTGATGCATTTCAATATAATAATCCTGCAAATCACATTTCAACACTTTATCAATTTAATTTAAGTTCTAATGTAACTTCTGAAATAAACTCTTCAAGAGTTATTATTGATTCTCAGAATTTATTTAGAGGAGGATTACAATTAGGACCCGATCAAAAAATATACAGAGCTTTATCTAAAACCTACAATGAAGGAATTCCATTTTTAGGTGTGATTGAAAACCCTGAAGAAGATGGTGTTGCTTGTAATTATCAACCTTCAAGCATAGATTTAAATGGAAACAATTCTACACAAGGTTTACCACCATTTATTGCTTCTATTTTTTCTCAAGTTGAAATAATTGGTAATGATAGTAATTCATTAACTTCTATTTTAAATAATCAAACCAAACATTTATGTATTGGAGATAATTTAACTATAGTACCCGAAGATTTAACGGGTATAATAACTTACAATTGGTATTTTAACAATAACTCTATACCTTTTTCAGATCAAGAAACTATCTCCTTTAGCAATGCTACATCTGCCATAAATGGAGTTTACAAATTAGTAGTTACACAAACAGATACATGTAATATTACAAGTACATTAGAAGGCGAATTCTCTATTGAAGTTCACAATCCACCAACAATAAACGCTCTTTTCACATTAAAACAATGTGATGAAGATGGAATTGCTGATGGTATCACAGATTTCAATTTAAATGAAGCTACAAATTTTTTAACGTTGGGAGATAATACATTAACTGCTACTTATCATTCAACATTTAATGAAGCAAATTTTGGGTTAAACCCGCTAATTACTTCTCCTTTTTCAAACAAAACTCAATCAATAGTTTGGGCACGTATTAAAAGTATTTATGGATGCTATAGTGTTGCCGAAATAAATTTACTTGTATCAACAACACAGTTATCTGACAATTATTTAAAAATAATGACCCTTTGTGATAATGATGCAATTGATGATGGTCTTTATTTTGTAGATTTAGATCAAAATTCAGCTGATATCATAAATCAATTTCCTTTAGCCCAAAACTTATATGTTTCGTATTATAGAAATTTAGTTGATGCACAATTAGAAGAAAATGAAATTCCAAAAAACGAACCCTATTTTAATGAAACTCCTTACAACCAAACTTTATATGTAAGAATTGAAAGTAACGATAATGGCGCATGTTTTGGAATAGGCCCACATTTAAGATTAGTAATAAATGGAAAACCCGAATTTGAAATTGATGCCACAGCAATTTATTGCCAGAATTTAGAACCAATAACCATTACGCCGTTTAATGAATTAGGCAATTATACGTACGAATGGAAAAATGAAAACGGTGGAATTATTAGTAGTAATAGAGCTGCAATAATAACAAGCGAAGGTACATATTCAGTAATTGCTACTTCGCAAGAAGGTTGCAAATCATTCCCTAAAACTATCACTATTGAAGCTTCAATAATTGCAATACTTTCTCCAAATGATATTACAGTAATTGATGATTCTGAAAATAATTCTATCACAATTTCAACAACTAATTTAGGAATTGGAGATTATGAATTTGCAATTCAAAAAGAAAACGAATTTATAAGTTATTATCAAGACGAACCTTATTTTGAAAACTTAACACCAGGCTTTTACACTGTTTTTGTGAGAGATAAAAATAATTGCGGTACTTCACAAATTGAAGCATCTATAATTGGTTTTCCAAAATTTTTTACACCTAATAATGATGGTTCAAATGATACTTGGGCAATTTTAGGAACTAATGAAAATTTTTATGCCAACTCAATAATTTATATCTTTGATAGGTTTGGAAAATTGATAACACAAATTAGCCCTAAAAACGAAGGTTGGAACGGCACATTTAATGGTAAACAATTACCTGAGACAGATTATTGGTTCTCAGTTGAACTAATTGACAATAATGATAATATAAGAATCCGAAAAGGTCATTTTAGCTTAATAAGAAGATAAAAAATTCATGAAAAAAATTTTAACCCTAATTTTACTTTTTACAACGCCCCTATTATTTAGTCAAAATGATTGTGTTGATGCTTTAATTGTTTGTGGAAACAGTGGCTACCAAGATTTAGATGCAACTTCTTTTGGAATACAAGAATTAAATGGTTCAAACACATGTGCAAGCCAAGAAAATCATAGTATTTGGTTTAAATTAACTATTAAAACTGGCGGAACTTTAGGTTTTACATTAACTCCTAATTCAACTTCAATTATTGAAGATTTTGACTTTTTTATTTTTGGACCTGATGTAACTTGCGGTAATATTGGACAAGCAATTAGATGTTCAACTACAAACCCAAACGCAGCTCTTCAAGGAAATAATTTAACAGGTATGAATGGAACTGAAATTGAAACTTCAGAAGGACCTGGAACTGATGGAAATAGCTTTGTTAGATGGTTAGATGTTTTAGATAATGAAAGTTATTTTTTAGTTATTGACAGACCTGTTGGTGACAGTAATTTTAGTATTGAATGGACAGGAACTGCTTCTTTTTCTGAGCAGCCAACATTTGAAACACCTATAAGCAGCACTATAAACCTAGAACAATGTGATAACGATTTAAGTTTAGATGAAGTTTCACAATTCAACCTTACTCAAAACGATACCAAAGCAATAGGAACTCAAAGTAATGTTGTAGCAACATATCACACTTCAAACAACGATGCTTTAATTGGAATAAACAAAATAGTAACTCCAAATTTATTTGAAAATACTAGCAACCCACAAACATTATTTGTTCGGCTAACAAACACGATAACTGAATGTTTTAGTGTTGCAGATTTTACTGTAACAGTCACAACTATTCCAATAGGAACAGCAACAAATTTAACTGCTTGTGATGCTGATAATGATGGTTTTTACACTTTTGATTTATCACAAAATGATGCAAACATAAATTTAGATTTAGTTAATAATACTATTAGCTATTTTGATAATGAAACAGATGCTTTAACAAATAATAGTGCTAATAAACTCTCTGTAAATTATACAAATAGTACCGCTTTTACTTCTGAAATTATTTGGGCTAGAGTTCAAAATACAGTTTCAGGATGTTACAATGTTACATCATTTTCTATCTTAGTTTATAAATCTCCAAATAGTATTCAGCCAACAGATATTATGCAGTGTGATGATGATTTTGATGGTTTTTATCAATTTAACATTGCAAACTTAAAAGACAGTGAAATACTTGGCTCTCAAAGTCCTTCTGAATTTGAAATCATTTATTTTACCAATCAAATTGATGCTGATAATAATACAACTGCCAATGCAATTACAAATCCGTATACAAACTCTTCATCTTACAGTATTGATACAATAATTGCCCGTATTCAAAACATCCAAAATAAGAAATGTTATGAAACCTTAAGTTTTACTTTACAAGTTTTTGAAATGCCTAACCCGCCTTCAATAATTTCAGTTTTAGGAAAATGTGACAACACTTCAATTGGAACAGATACAGATGGCCTTATTATTTTTGATTTAACAGAAAAAGAATCAGAAATTTTAAACAGCCAAGCAGCAACCGATTTTACAATTTCATATTTTAGTGATGCTTCACTTTTAAGTCCAATTTTAAATCCTTCAACATTTCCAAACACAGCAACAATACAACCTATTTATGTAAAAATAGTGAACAATTTTAATTCAAATTGTACTGCAATTACAAATTTTGATATTGAAGTTTTTAAACTACCAACAATTACAAATATCATAACATTAAAACAGTGTGATGATAATAATGATGGTTTTAGTATTTTTAATTTAAACGAAGCAAATACTAAAATTTCAACCAATGCTATAAATGAAGTATTTACTTATTTCAACACATCATTAGGAGCTGACACAAATGATAGTGCTGAATTAATTTTAAATCCCACAACCTATAATTCAGCCATAAATACAGATATTGTTTGGGCTAGAGTTGACAACACAAATGGATGTCATCGTGTTTCAAAAGTAGATTTAATAGTTTCAACAACTAACATTCCTTCAACCTTTCAAAGAGCGTTTTTTGAATGTGATGATTATGTGAATAATACAGATGATGAAAAAGATGGTATAACTACATTTAATTTTAGCAGTGTAAACAATGAAATAATTACACTTTTCCCTGTTGGACAACAGTTATTTATAAATTATTACAGAAATGAAGCTGATGCCTTGGCTGAAGAAAATGCAATTTTAGACATTTCAAATTACAGAAATATTGGCTATCCAACTACTCAAACAATTTATATTCGTGTTGATAGTCAGTTAGATAATGATTGTTTAGGTTTAGGTGCTCATATAACTTTACATGTAGAGCCAATTCCTATTGCAAATACAGTAACTATTGAAAGACAATGCGATGATGATTTTGATGGCTATTTTCCTTTTGACACTTCTACAATTGAAACAACAATTTTAGGTACACAAACAGGAATGCTTGTTACTTATTTTGAAGAAAATGGAAATGCTTTACCTCTTCCACTTCCAAACCCATTGTTAATAAATAGCCAAACTATTACAATTAGAGTTACAGATAGTAACTCTGTAGATCCAGATGGTTCTTGTTTTTCTGAAACAACTTTGCAATTTATTGTAGATAAAAAACCTGTTGCCAATACAATTTCTAACTTTATTGAATGTGATGATGACTTAGATGGAATGTATAATTTTGACACTTCAACAATTCAAGCTACAGTTTTAAATACACAAACTGGCATGGTAGTTTCTTATGCAGATGAAAACGGAAATTTATTACCAAGCCCGTTACCAAACCCATTTTTCACAGCAACACAAACAATAACAGTTCAGGTTGAAAATAGTTTAAATTCAAATTGTATGGCTGAAACCACCTTTGATTTTATTGTAAATCCAACACCTGAATTTGAAATTGATGCCACAGCAATTTATTGTCAAAACTTAGAGCCAATAACAATTACTCCGTTTAATGAATTAGGCAATTACACGTACGAATGGACAAATGAAAATGGCGTAATTATTAGCAACAATAGAGATGCAATAATAACTAGCGAAGGTGAATATACAGCAATTGCTACTTCAAATAAAGGCTGCAAATCTTTTCCACAAACAATTATGGTTGAAGCTTCAATTATTGCAACACTTACACCTAATGACGTGATAATAATTGATGATTCTAAAAATAATTCAATCACAATTTCAACAACTAATTTAGGAATTGGAAATTATGAATTTGCATTACAAAAAATAGGTGAATTTATAAGTGTTTATCAAGACGAGCCCTATTTTGAACAATTAGTACCAGGTATTTATACTATTTTTATTCGCGATAAAAACAATTGTGGTGTTGCAACACTTGATGTCTCTGTAATTGGGTTTCCAAAGTTTTTCACTCCAAATAACGATGGTTCTAATGATACTTGGGTTGTTTTAGGTGTAAACGAAAATTTTTATGCAAGCTCAACTATTTATATTTTTGATAGGTTTGGAAAACTGATAACACAAGTAAACCCAAAAGGCGAAGGTTGGAGTGGTTTATTTAATGGTGTACAAGCTCCTTCAACAGATTATTGGTTCTCTGTTGAACTCATTGATAATAATGGAAATGTACGATTAAGAAAAGGTCATTTTAGCTTAATTAGAAGGTAAATGACACAATATTTTATTAACTTTATGGTTATAAGTTCTTCTTAAGAAGAGTTTTAAACATTTTTAACATCAAAAAAAAATCTCTTACTATGAAAAGAGTGCTATTTTTTTTGTTAGCCATTTTCCCCCTCATATCATTCTCCCAAAATGAAGCAGCAATTTGGTACTTTGGACAATTTGCTGGGCTAGATTTTAACTCTGGAGTTCCTGTAGTATTAACTGACGGGCAAATAAACACGTTTGAAGGTTGCGCTACAATTTCAGATTTTCAAGGAAATTTACTTTTTTATACTGATGGTGTTACCGTGTGGGACAGAACACATAACATGATGCCAAATGGTACCGGATTGTTAGGAAATACATCAAGTACACAATCTGCAATTATAGTTCCAAAACCTAATAATATAAATCAATATTACATTATTAGCGTTGATAGTAGAGGGTTTTCAGCTTTATCTGCAAATGGTATTAGATATTCAACTGTAGATTTAACGTTAAATGGCGGATTAGGCGATGTTATTGCTTCTGAAAAAAATATAGTCCTCGTTGCTCAAGCTTATGAAAAAGTAACAGCTGTACAACATGCCGATAATAATTCCTTTTGGATAATTGCCTTTATTGAAGATTTATTTTTAGCTTGGAGAGTTGATGCAGCAGGTATAAATACAACACCTGTAATTTCAAATGTTACCAATGCACCCGATTCTAGAGGTTATTTAAAAATTTCACCTGATGGAAATAAAATAGCTTGTGCAAACTTTGGAAATACTCATAGCTTAATGCTTTATGATTTTAATGATGCTACTGGACAAGTAACCAATGAAATTCAACTAGCTTTAGATGATGCAAATGATGTTCCATATGGCGTAGAATTTTCTACACAAAGTCAAAAACTATATGCTACTACAAGTCAATTAAATGGAAATGAACATATTACCCCTGGTAAATTAGTGCAATATGATTTGTTAAGTCCAACTGTTTCTAATTCTAGAGTTTTAATACATACTTCAAACATTAATACAAGAGGAGCTTTGCAGTTAGCCATTGATGGCAAAATTTATAGAGCTTTATCAATTTCAGGAACAGCGCAAGAAGGTACCGCTTTTTTAGGAATTATTAACGATCCAGAAGCAGATGGTTTAGCTTGTAATTATGTTCCGGATGCACTAGATATAAGTGCTGGAGATCCTACAAGAAAGGTTGTTGAAGGCTTACCTCCATTTATACAATCATTCTTTTTAACTTCAATAACAGCAAATGATGTTTGTTTAGGTAACCCAACTCAATTTAGTTTAAGTTCAACAGCAATACCAACAAGTGTTCTTTGGGATTTTGGAGATCCATCAACCGGAGTTGATAATACATCCTCAGCATTAAATCCAACACATACATTTTCTTCATCAGGTATTTTTACAGTCACTGCAACAGTAACAATTGGCACTGAAACTACTATATTAACTTTAGATGTTACTATTTACAACCTTCCAATAGTAAACTCACCTGTAACGCTTATTCAATGTGATGATGATTTAGATGGTGCTGTTGACTTTAATTTAAATGAAGCCAATACATTAATTTCAAATGAAAGTCCTGCTCCAACAATTACTTATCATTCAACTGAAAACGATGCTATTAATTCAGCTAATTTAATAGCTAACAGTACAAACCACACTGCAACTACTGGTGATTTTGTTTGGGCAAGAATTGAAAATGCTGCCAATTGTTTTGCTACTGCTCAAGTTTTTTTAGAAGTTACAGCTACAAATATACCAAGCGGATTAATGTTTACTTTTAATGAATGTGATGACAATATTGATGGAGATGAAACAAATGGTATCACAACATTTAATTTTAGCAATGCTACAACCCAAATTTTAAATGCGTTACTTCCTGATACAAATTTAACCGTTGCTTATTATGAAAATATAACCGATGCTTTAGCGGAACAAAATAGTATTGATGCTACAAATTATTCAAATACAATTTCACCTTTTACGCAGCAAATAGTTGTTAGAGTAGATAATATAGCGAATGATTGTTTTGGGCTAGGTTACCATGTAACTCTTAATGTAAATCCGTTACCACAATTTGATTTATTAAGCACAGTAGATTTTTGCTCTAATGTTGTAAACCCAACAATAACTATTGAAAACCCATTATCAACTTACAACTATACTTGGAGAAATGAACTAGGAAATAGTATTGGTAACACACCTGCAATAACTGTAAATTCTAGTGGTTTGTATCGTGTAACAGCAACCAACACAACTACAAATTGTGAACAAACCAAAGAAATTCAAGTTACTTTTTATACAGTTCCTGTAGTCACTTCTCCTGTTCATTTAATTCAATGTGATGATGATTTAGATGGCATTGTAAACTTTAATTTAGAAGAAGCAAATACCATAATTTCTAATGATAATCCTTTGCCAACTATTACTTATTTTATATTAGAAAGTGATGCTATAAATAATATGAGTCCAATTTTAAACACAACCTCTTTTTCAAATAGTACAACTTCAACGGTTTGGGCAAGAGTAGAAAATTTTACAAATTGTTTTAGCACTGCCCAAATAAATTTAGAAGTGCTTACCACAAATATACCAACTGATTTAATGATTTCTTTTAATGAATGTGATGATAGTTTTGATAATGATACCACCAATGGTATAGCTGCATTTAATTTTAGTGAAGCCACAAATCAAATTTTAGCTAGTTTATTGCCTGAAACTGATTTTATAATAACATATTATGAAACCATTGAAAATGCTTTAGCTGAACAAAATAATATAGATGAAACCAACTACAGAAACACCTCGCCTTTCACTCAGCAATTAGTTGCAAGAGCCGATAAATCAGATGGTTGCTTTGGCTTGGGTTATCATGTGTCTCTTCAAGTGCATGCTGTTCCTGAATTTGATTTAGGAAACGAAATAACATTGTGTTTAAATGCTTTAGAACCTATTATAAATCTTGAAAACCCTAGTGGAAATTATGAATATATTTGGGAAAATGAATTCGGAATAACTGTTGGAGATACTCCTGAAATAGAAATACATACGGCAGGAAACTATTCTGTAACAGCAACTGATATTGATGGTAATAATTGCCAAACAACAAAAACAATTACTGTAATTAGTGCCCCAATTGAACCCTTACTAAATTTTGATATACATAACATTCAAATTGTAGATAATTCTGATAATAATACCATTACAATTTTAACAAATAATTTACCTAATAACAATTATGAATTTGCTTTAGATGATGAAGAATTTCAGTTAAATAATGTATATGAACAAGTTTCAGGCGGACTGCATACAGTTAAAATAAGAGATATTGAAAATTGTTTAGAAGCTGTAGTTCAAATCTCAGTTATAAGTATTCCTAAATTTTTCACCCCTAATGGAGATGGTTTTAATGAAACTTGGCACGTAACTGGTATTGAGTTTCAACCAACTTCTAATGTGTATATTTTTGATAGGTTTGGAAAATCTATTAAAATACTTGACCCTCTTGGTCCTGGCTGGAATGGTTTATACAATGGAAACCCCTTACCTTCAACAGATTATTGGTATAAAGTTGAGTTAGAAGATGGTAGAGTTTTAAAAGGTCATTTTAGTTTAATTAGACGTTAATTCTATTTTTTCAAAATTGCTTTTTGTCTATCATTTACCAAATACAATTTTACTTCAGGAATGTCTTCCTCCTTAAATTTAGAATCTCTTGTACTAATTTCCTTCCCACGACTTTGGAAATGTGTTTTAAGCAACTATATTTAAACTCAGAAGAAAAAAAACCAACACTATACATTTATAAATACATTTCATACTATGAATTTAGAAACTAAAATTACATTATTTTTGCAATATGCAATTCAAATTAGAATCAAATTTTAAACCAACTGGAGATCAGCCAGAAGCTATTAAACAGCTAGTAAACGGTATTCAAACCAATGAAAAACACCAAACATTATTAGGTGTAACTGGTTCAGGAAAAACATTTACGGTTGCAAATTTAATTCAAGAAGTACAAAAACCAACCTTAGTTTTAGCGCATAATAAAACCTTAGCGGCACAATTATACTCAGAATTTAAACAGTTTTTCCCAAACAATTCTGTAGAGTATTTTGTCTCCTATTACGATTATTACCAACCGGAAGCTTATTTACCCACCACCGGAACTTACATTGAAAAAGATTTATCTATAAACGAGGATATTGAAAAGCTACGAATTAGTGCTTCATCTGCACTACTTTCAGGAAGAAGAGACGTAATTATTATTGCTTCAGTTTCTTGCATTTACGGTATTGGAAATCCTGTTGAATTCAAAAAAAATATTATTTCTATTGAAAAAAATGAAGAAATTTCTCGCACCAAATTTTTACACCAACTAGTTACAAGTTTATATTCTAGAACTGAAACCGAATTAAGCAGCGGTACTTTTAAAGTAAAAGGAGACACTATAACCGTGTATCCATCTTATGGTGAACACGCTTATAGAATTCACTTTTTTGGTGATGAAATTGAAGAAATAGAAAGTTTTGATGTTGAAAATAATCAAATTGTAGAAAAATTTGAACAACTAAATATATACCCTGCAAACTTGTTTGTAACTTCTCCTGATGTGTTGCAGAATGCAATTCACGCTATTCAGGAAGATTTAATGAAACAGTATGACTATTACAAAGAAATTGGTAAACACCTAGAAGCAAAGCGTATAAAAGAACGTACTGAATTTGATTTAGAAATGATTCGCGAACTAGGTTATTGCAGTGGAATTGAAAATTATTCGCGCTATTTAGATGGTCGTGAACCAGGAAGCAGACCTTTCTGTTTACTAGATTATTTCCCAGACGATTATTTAATGATAATTGATGAAAGTCATGTAACAGTGCCTCAAGTTCATGCAATGTATGGAGGGGATAGATCGCGTAAAGAAAATTTGGTTGAATTTGGATTTAGATTGCCTGCTGCGATGGATAACCGGCCATTAAAGTTTGATGAATTTGAAGAAATTCAAAATCAGGTGATTTTTGTAAGTGCTACACCAGCCGATTATGAATTACAAAAAACAGAAGGTGTTTTTGTTGAGCAAGTAATTAGACCAACAGGTTTAT
>NZ_WTAR01000133.1 GCF_013139515.1 Lutibacter sp. | reverse complement strand
TTTTTAAAATCTTACCCCAACCTCTTTATGAACTTTCCCAATCAACCAATATCCTCAATTGCGGGCTGCAAATGTAAAACCTTTTTCATAATCACCAAATAAAAAATTGCCTTTTTTTTGAAGTTTTACATTTACTAATTTCCTGAACTTTTTGCTAAAACCCGATAAGGATTAGCGGATGCAAACGTAATACCTTTTTTCTTACTTTATCTGTTTTTTATGTCTTTATTTTTTAATTATTTCAATAAAAAAATAAATAACTGAGAACAAACTAGTTATAACTTCAATAAAATTATTTTGATATGGGACTATTGAATAATGAACAAATAATAGCAGCTAAATTTTTAAATTTTGTGATATTTAAATTCTGTATTATTTCTTTTTACTCTTCTTTTTAACATTAAGTTTGGGAACATCAATCCATTTTTTTGTTAATTCAAGGTAATTAAATTCTAATTTAGAAGGTTGCTCTTCTAAAATACCATTAACAAAAGCACGTTGCAAAACATCTTCAATTAAATAATCCTCCTTATTATTAATAGGATCATATTTATCTTTTAATGATAACTTAAATAAATTTGCCGTTGTATTGTACCAAAACGCCTTCCATCCACTTCTTAATTCTTTTATTAAAGCAAAAGAAGTGTCTCCAGTTTGCCTATGTACTAGCTTTATTAAAATACGACCTTCAGTTCTAGTTAATTTTTTTAGCTGACCTGTTAATTCTTCTTCTAAATATTTTTGAATTCTCTTAGTATATTCTTTTTTTCTCCTTTTTGATTTAATGTTTTCTAACCTTTCAGTTAGAACATTTAATCTATCAGCTGCAAGTTTCGCGTACGGATATGCTTTTAATGTTTTTTTACGAAACCAATAATAATATTTACGGTCGTAGTTTGTTTTAAATTTTAATTTCTTCAATAAAAGAACTTCATTTAACTCTATTAATAAAGTGTCTCCTTCAAAAATAATATACTTTTCAGTTAACAATATAGAATCTTTATCTTTTTCAACTTGTGAAAAAAGAAAAGTACTCATTAATAATATAGGTAAAACAATACTTGTTTTAAGATTAAATTTCATCTTCACTATTTAAATTTTAAAAGGATTCAAAAATACAACTTTTTAAAATATTTAAAACTTTAAATATTTTATTAAATTGTTTGTATAAGTAACTATTTAGTATATTCGTTTTTTTAAACAATACTATAATTATGCCTAAAAAAATATTAAATAAAAAATCGATTACTTTTTTAGAAAAGTACTTAAATAATGCATCGCCTACTGGTTATGAAAGCGAGGGTCAGAAAATTTGGATGGACTACCTAAAACCTTATGTTGATACTTTTATTACTGATAGCTATGGAACTGCTGTTGGAGTTATAAATCCTAATGCAAAATTTAAGGTTGTTATTGAAGGACATGCTGATGAAATATCATGGTATGTAAACTATATTACTCCTGAAGGATTGATTTATGTAATTAGAAACGGAGGAAGCGATCACCAAATAGCACCTTCAAAAATTGTAAATATTCATACTAAAAAAGGCATTGTAAAAGGTGTTTTTGGTTGGCCTGCAATTCATACGCGTTTAAGTGGAAAAGAAGAAACACCAAAATTAGATAACATTTTTATTGATGTTGGCTGTAAAAAGAAAGAAGAAGTTGAAAAACTAGGTATTCATGTAGGTTGTGTAATTACATACCCTGATAAATTCTTTATTTTAAATAAGAACAATTTTGTTTGTAGAGCGCTAGATAACAGAATGGGTGGTTTTATGATTGCCGAAGTAGCTCGTTTATTGAAAGAAAATAAGATTGAACTTCCTTTTGGTTTATACATTACTAATTCTGTTCAAGAAGAAATTGGTTTACGTGGAGCTGAAATGATTACACAAACTATAAAACCTAACATTGCTATTGTTACTGATGTTTGCCATGATACTACAACGCCTATGATTGACAAAAAGAAAGAAGGTGAAACTATTTCAGGTAACGGCCCGGTGATTAGCTATGCTCCTGCTGTTCAAAATAATTTAAGAGATTTAATTGTAGATACAGCTACAGAGAATAAGATTCCGTTTCAACGTTTAGCTTCATCTAGAGCTACAGGTACAGATACTGATGCTTTTGCTTATAGTAATGGTGGTGTTCCCTCTGCTTTAATTTCATTGGCTTTACGTTATATGCATACAACTGTAGAAATGGTACATAAAGATGATGTAGAAAATGTAATTCAATTAATTTATGAATCGCTTCTTAAAATAAAAGATGGTGAAACATTTAGTTATTTTGATTAAATGAGGATTTTTAAAACCTTATTAGCAGTTATTAGGCTTATATTATTTGCATTCGTTACTGCTACTGTTTATAGTTTATTGCTAATTACAAATCTATTTTATAAACATAAAGATAAAAAAATAGCACGTGGAATAATTTATAGACGGCAAATAATTAGAATTTTACACGTTGTTTTAGGTTCTAAAATTACAGTTTATGGCAAAGAACCTATTATTTCAGGTTTAATTATTTCAAATCATCGAAGTTATTTTGATCCTTTAATTATTTTAAGAAATATTTTAGCCTATCCAATTGCTAAAAAAGAAGTTGAAAATTGGCCTTTAATAGGAAATGTTTGTAAAACTACTGGTGTAATTTTTGTTCATAGAGAGAATAAAACTAGCAGGTCTGAAACCCTAAATAAAGTTAGTCAAGTATTAAATAAAGGATTTTCAATATTAAACACTCCTGAAGGTACTACACATATAGCACCAACTACTATTAAGTTTAAACCAGGTGCCTTTGTTTTAGCAGCTCAACTAAATATTCCTGTAATACCAGTAGCGGTAGATTATAAAAACCTTGACGATTCTTGGGTTGGCGATGATACATTTGTACCTCATTTTTTAAGATGTTTTGGCAAATGGAGAACTGAAATTAAAGTTAGCTACCTCGCTCCTATTTATTCTGGTAATGTTGATGAATTAATTTCAACTTCAAAAAAACAAATTGATAGTGAACTGCTTCGATTTAGAAGAGAATGGAATACTAACAATTAAATTACTTAAAAAAATAAAAGCTCATTAATTTAAATTAATGAGCTTTTATTTTCTAGTGAAAATGATATATTTCACATTATATAAGTTAAATAATTGTGCTATTTTTTACCAACTATTTGAATATCTGTGAATTCTTTACTTATAATTAAAGTATTGTTTTTACTGTTAAACTTCTTAATATCAACCCTTTCATTATCTACATATATTTTAAGAGCTTTAAAGGGTAAACCGTGTAGAATAAGTTCAAAAGTTTCATATTCAGTTATAAATTTACCAGACTTATACTGGTGAATTGTTAACGAATCTTCTTTACCCGAAAATGTAAAATTTCTTAAACTATATCTTCCTTTTTTATAATCATATCCATCATGAGCATCTTCATAAACTTGAGATTTTTCTTTCCCCAATTTATAATATACATCTAATTTTAATTCATCAATAGTTTTTTCACCCACATATTGCTGAATTGGATATTTTGGAATAATTGCTCCTTCTTTAATATAAATTGGCATACTATCAATATCTGCATCAACCCATTTTTCTTCACCTCCATGAATTAATTCACTATCCCAGAAACTATACCAATTTCCTTTAGGAAAATACATCCTTCTTCCTTTAGCATTCGGCTCAAGTACCGGACAAACCAATATTTTTTCACCAAATATAAATTCATCATTTCTATAATGTGTGTGTGCATCTTGTTGATCAAATAATACAAGTGGTTTTAAAATTGGCACACCCTCATTAGCATATCTCCAAAACGATGTATATAAATACGGTAATAATTGATATCTAATTTCAATAAATTTTCTAACAATATTTGTTACGTTACTATCAAAAGCATAAGGCTCTTGATCTCCGTGATCTCCAGATGAATGAGTTCTACAAAAAGGGTGGAATATACCTAATTGAATCCAACGCGTAAACAATTCTCCGTTTGGTTGTTCTGCAAATCCTCCAATATCTGATCCTACAAAAGAAAAACCAGATAAACACATACGTTGTGCTTGTGCATTTGCAATTGATAAATGATCCCAAGTTGCTACATTATCACCTGTCCAAGTTGATGAGTAACGTTGAGTTCCTGAATAAGCAGCTCTTGTAATTACAAAAGGCCTTTTAGGATATGAGAATTTTTTTAAGCCATGGTATGTTGCTCTTGCCATTTGCATACCATAAACATTATGTGCTTTTCTATGACTGCAATGGTTTCCATCATAATCATGGCGAACATCATTTGGAAATGTTTTCCCAGGAACATCCATAACAGCTGGCTCGTTCATATCGTTCCAAACACCTTTAACACCAATATCTTCAATTAGTTCCTTAAATAAATCTGCCCACCATTCACGTACTTCAGGGTTTGTAAAATCTGGAAAATAACATTCTCCAGGCCAAACTTTTCCTTTCATATAGGGTCCGTCAGCTCTTTTACAAAAATAATCTTTTTCTAAACCTTCTTTATAAACGCTATAATCTTTATCTATTTTAATTCCTGGATCAATAATAGCGATGGTTTTAAAACCATCATCAGCTAATTCTTTCACCATACGTTTTGGATCAGGAAAATATTCTTTGTTCCAAGTAAAACATCTAAAACCTTCCATGTAATCAATATCTAAATAGATAGCGTCACAAGGAATTTTTAAATCTCTAAATTTCTTAGTTACTTCTTTAACTTTAGATTCTGGGTAATAACTCCATTTACATTGATGATAACCTAATGCCCAAAGTGGTGGCAATTGATGTGGTTTTCCTGTTAAATCTGTATAATTAGATACTACATCAGACATCTCAGGCCCGTAAATAAAATAATAATTCATTTCTCCGCCTTGTGCCCAAAAACTTGCAATGTTTCTTCGCTCATTACAAAAATCAAAAAATGAACGGAATGTATTGTCGAAAAATATACCGTAAGATTTCTTATGATGTAATCCAATATAAAATGGAATGGTTTTATAAATTGGATCAGAGTCGCGACCAAATGCATAAGAATCTGTTACCCAGTTTTCAAATCGTTTTCCTTTTAAATTGTTTTGAACTGGTTTATCACCTAATCCATAATAACTTTCTCCTTCAAAAGTAGACTTTGACATTTTAACAATATTACCACCATGCTTATAGCTTTCTTCCCAATGAAAACCAAGCTCATCTTGGCAAATAAGTGTATTATCCTTGGCATCAAAAATTGAAGAACGCATATCTAATTTTGAGATATGGCAAATTAATTTTGAAGTAGTAATTATATAATTCTCATTATCTTCAGTAACTTCTAAATGATTAAAACCTTTACTTGCATGTTTGGTTATTGCATATGAGAAATCATTTTCAAATATTGATGTTGTTGTATATCTAAACCGTAAAACACTATCACGTTGCACTGTTACTTGCAGTACTACACCATTATCACTTGTAAAATATAATGTATCTACATTTTTTTTATAGGAAATTATTTTTGAAGGAAATAAATTGCCTTTGTATTCTAATTCCGTATTTAAAATCATAATTTATTTGGTTAAATTGAAGTTGCAAACCTACTAAATTTAATAAATTTAGAGGCGTTCTTATCTTCAAAAATATAGCATATGTATTGGATTAAATGCAAAATTTTTGACTTATAATTTTATAATATTGAATATTTACTAAATAAACTTAAAAATAACGATTCCTAAAGGTGGTAGTGTTAAACTTGCAGAGAACTTTTTACCATTCCATGCTTCTTTTTTAATCGTAATTTTATCTGAATTCACGACACCGCTTCCTCCATATTCTTTAGCATCACTATTAAAAATTTCTGTAAGTTTTCCTTTTTTAGGCATTCCAATTTTATAATTATCTAAAGTTGTTGGTGTAAAATTACAGACAACAATAACATCATTTATAGCTTTGTATCCTTTTCTTATATATGAAATTACTGAGTTTTCATTGTCTTCATAACTTATCCATTCAAAACCTTCATTACTAAATCCTTTTTCAAATAAAGCTGGTGTATTTTTATATATCTTATTTAAATCTGAAAAATAATTTAGTGTGTTCTTGTGTGGTTCAAATTCTAATAAATCCCAATTTAAACTACTTTCAAAATCCCATTCGTCATATTGTCCAAATTCACCTCCCATAAATAATAATTTTGTGCCGGGATGTGTAAACATATAACCGTATAGTAATCTTAAATTTGCGAAACGTTGCCATTCATCACCAGGCATACGTCCTAAAATTGATTTTTTACCATAAACAACTTCATCATGTGAAAGCGGTAACATAAAGTTTTCAGTAAATGCATATGCTAAACTAAACGTAATATCGTTTTGATGGTGTTTTCTATAAATTGAATCTTTCCCAAAATATTCTAAAGTATCATGCATCCAACCCATCATCCATTTCATTCCAAACCCTAAACCGCCATCAAATGTTGGTTTTGAAACCTTTGGAAATGCTGTAGATTCTTCAGCAATTGTTTGCACATCAGGAAATGATTTGTAAACTTCAATATTTAATTCTTTTAAAAATGAAACAACATCTAAATTTTCATTACCGCCAAATTCATTAGGTTCCCACTCTCCTTCTTCTCTAGAATAATCTAAAAATAACATGGAAGCTACAGCATCAACTCTTAACCCGTCAGCGTGGTATAAATCTAACCAAAAAATGGCATTACTAATTAAAAATGAACGAACTTCGTTTCTTCCATAATTAAATATTAAACTTTTCCAATCTGGATGATATCCTTTTTTCCTATCAGGATGTTCGTATAAATGTGTTCCATCAAAAAGGCCTAAACCGTGTGCATCTTCAGGAAAATGAGAAGGCACCCAATCTAAAATTATACCAATATCATTTTGATGTAATTTATCAACTAACAATTTAAATTCATCAGGAAAACCAAAACGAGATGTTGGTGCAAAATATCCTGTTAATTGATATCCCCAAGAAGGATCGTAAGGATACTCCATTATTGGCATAAACTCTACGTGTGTAAAGTTCATTTTTTTAAGATATTTAACTAAATCATCCGCTAATTCTACATACGATAGAAACCTGTTTTCTTCTACATTTTTTTTCCAAGAACCTAAATGTATTTCATATACTGAATAAGGCGCATCAATAGCATTATTTTTGACACGCTTTTTCATCCATTTTGCATCTTTCCATGCGTAAGAATCTTCCCAAACAACGGAAGCTGTTTTAGGCGGATGTTCACATCTTCTAGCGTATGGATCAGCCTTTTCAGTTTTAATATCGTTATTACTACTTTGAATTTTATATTTGTACACAGCTCCTTTACCAACATTTGGAATAAAACCTTCCCAAATCCCACTTTCATCCCAACGAACATTTAATTGGTGCTCACCTTCAATCCAAAAATTAAAATCTCCAATAACTGAAACTGCTTTTGCACTTGGTGCCCAAACAGCAAAATAAGTACCTTCAACACCATCAATAGTAGTTATGTGAGAACCAAATTTTTCATACAACCTGTAATGTTTTCCTGATTTAAAAAGATCGATATCAAAGTCTGAAAATAGACTAAATGCTTGTACTTGTGCCATGTATTTTATGAGTGATTAATGATATTTGAAATTCCTTTTAATGGAATTAATGCCCAACGTGGACGTGAATTTAATTCGTAACCTAATTCGTAAACTGCTTTTTCTAACAAACAATATTCTAATATAAATATACGCTCTTGATGGTAACCTATATTTAAATTTGCATCCTGAACTTCAGTAACATACGTTCCTAAAAATACACCTGTAAAGTATGTATATAATAGTTCAGCTGCTTTAAAAAGTGTTTCTTGTGAGTTATTATATGTTTTTAAATTATTAAAAATTGATGCGTAAATTGCATAATGAAATGACCTAAACAAACCTGCAACGTCTTTCATAGGTGGCTGTTTTACTTTTCTATCTCTAATAGTGCTTTCTGGTTCGCCTTCAAAATCTAGGATATAAAAATCGTCATCTTTTACTAATATTTGACCTAAATGATAATCTCCATGAACTCTAATACGTTCACCTTTTAATTTGGTCCAATCAAACTTTACAAATCGTTTTCTAATGCTGTTTTTTTTATCTAAAAATTCTTTGGCTAATTCTAAAGCTAAACCATCTAATTTATGCATACTATTTTCAATAGTATTTAGTCTATTTTGAAATTGATATAACAATCTGTTTTTCAACCAAACGGTATAATCACCATTAAAACGTGCTGGTGTAAAAGCTGTATCTTCAAATTCTGAACCTAATGAAATATGCATTTCAGCAGTACGTTTTGCTAACTTTTGAATTTTTAAAAACAAATTTAAACCTACCCAATCTATTATTTGAGGTGGCACATCATTAATACCCAATCTTAAAAATAACTCTGTAGCTGGTAAATTATCAACATTAATATTTTTTGACTCTAAATTTAAAAAAACATTGTGTACCTCTTTTAGCATATAATCCCAAGCATCGCCCTGATTTTCAACCATTTTTTGCATTAAAGCTATCGTGATGTGTGAATTTTCAGAGTCAACAATATTTAAACTTCCCAAGAAATTTGGAGTGTTCTTAAATCCTTTTTTTTCTGATAAAAAACGGCTCATTTCATAATCCGGGTTTTTATCTGCATAAATTCTTCTGAAGAATTTCAATACATATTCTTCGTTATAAACAATAGATGTATTACTTTGCTCTAAGCCCATAAACCTTGACGATTCATAGTTTATGTTGTTAAAAGCTGAACTTTTATGGTATTGAACCTTACTCGTGTCATTTTCTTGTGCTGTTAGAATTCTTTCAAAAACTAATTTTCTAAAAGCTTCTAAATTAATTGCATCAATTATATAACCTTCTTGTCCTCTAATGCTTATTGGTAGAATTCTATCTTTTTTAGCAAAATTTTCATCTGAAACAAATGCAATTGGCAAAAAATAATGTTGATAAAAAGCTTCTTCAAAATTAATTTCTAAAATTAAACCATAATAAACCTCGTCTCCTTGTTTAATTTTAAAATATTCTGAGAGTTCTATATATTTTAATTTACTTGCTTTTCCGCCATACCAGCGTTGTTTCAAAATGTAGTCTTCTAAAACATCTGAAAGAAAAGTTTTTACAAACTCCTTACTTTCAAGAAGTTCCTCCCATAATATATCAAAATTATATGTTGATTTCAATGTGTTTTTAGATAGTTGGTTAGCCATGCTATTTTTTTAGCTTAAATATATGAAAAGGTAATGAAGGATGCAACTCTATATAGTTCCATTCTGTATTCCAATTATAGCAACTTCCTGTTATTAGATCGCATACTTCTAATTGATGTCCGTTTGAAATTCCTAAATCACTTAAAGGTAACTGAACAGTGCCTTGTTGTTCATTATTGTCATCTAAACTTATTACAATTAACAATTCATTTGTTTTATCATCATTCCATTTATAAAATGCAATTAAATTTTCATTTTCAATAGTGCAAAACTTTATATTATTGGTTTGCTGTAGCGCTTCGTTTTGATGACGGATTTTATTTAGTTTGGTTATAAGCGTTGTTAATTTATTTTCTTTAGTCCAGTTATAATTGCACAATTGAAATTTCTCTGAATTTAAATATTCTTCTTTCCCCGGAAGTCCATCACTTATCATTTGTTCAAAAACAGGACCATAAATTCCAATACTTGAACTTAAAGTAGCTGCTAAAACATAACGCTGTATGTATTTTGATTCGTTAGCTCCTTGTAAATGAAACGGATTAATATCTGGTGTATTTGGCCAAAAATTTGGTCGCATATATTCACGTTGCTCAGTTTGAGTTAGCTCAGTCATGTACTCAATTAATTCATGCTTATTATTACGCCAAGTAAAATAAGTATAGGATTGTGTGTAACCTTGCTTTGCCAATTGCTGCATTACTTTTGGCCTCGTAAATGCCTCAGCTAAAAACAATACATCTGGGTGTTTTTTCTTTACTTCATTAATAATCCAATTCCAAAAATAATAGGGTTTTGTATGTGGGTTATCAACTCTAAATACATTTACACCACAATCTATCCAATAAAATAAGGTGTCTAAACATTCATCCCAAAGCGCTTTATAATCTTTACTTTCCCAGTAAATTGGCAATATATCTTGGTATTTTTTTGGTGGATTTTCAGCATATTGAACAGTTCCATCAGGTCTCCATTTAAACCAACTTGGATGTTCTTTTACCCAAGGATGGTCTGGTGCTGCTTGTAATGCATAATCCATTGCAATTTCAATTCCTAAATTCTTTGCTTGTACTATTAACGATTTAAAATCATTAATAGAACCCAATTGTGAATGAATATCTTTATGTCCACCATCTTTTGAACCAATTCCCCAAGTTGAACCAACATCACCTTCAAAAGCTTCGGTAGTATTATTTTTTCCTTTTCTATTCACTTCACCTATTGGGTGAACTGGCGGAAAATACAACGTATCAAAACCCATTTCTGAAACTCTTGGTAATAATTTTTCACAATCTTTAAAAGTTCCATGAACTCCTTCAACTTCTGAAGAAGAGCGTGGAAAAAACTCGTACCAAGTACTAAACTGAGCTTTTAACCTATCAACATAAACTTGAAATATTTTAGAAGTATTTGCCAAATGCTTTTTTGGATATTTACTAAAAATAGCATGTAGTTTTTCACTTTGAGCTTCAATAATTGCTTCACTGTACTTTTCTTCATTTGAAAATAAAACTTCTAGCTGTTTCAAGTATTTTTTTTCATCTTCCGAAGATTTTTTAGCAATTTCTTTAATATACTCTATACCTTCAAGCAATTCAGAAGTTACATATTGATTATCTTCAATTTTACGAGTTATTCCATGTTGCCAATTTAAAGCATAATCTACCCAACCTTGAACTTTATAAGCGTAAAACCCTTGTTTTTCAACCACAAATGAAGCAATCCATTCATCATTATTTACATGCTGCATTCTAGCCTCTCTCCATTTTTTATCATTTTCATGTTTATATAAAACGGACGCAGCAATAATATCGTGACCATCAGTAAGTACATGAGAATTAACAGTAACAATTTGATTTACAACTCTTTTTATAAAAAATTCACCATCATTAATTTGTGGCGAAATAGAATCAATAACTACTCTTTTTTGATTTTGCATTCTGTAATTTAATTTTTAAATTTTATAACCATTTGGAATAACTGCACCTTTCTTAATCACAACAATTCCATCTCTAACGGCATATAGTTCATTTTCTGAATCTTTTAAATGTTTTCCTCCATTAATTTTTACATCATCTCCAATGCAACAATTTTTATCTAAAATAGCATTTTTAATAAAACAACGAGAACCAATTCCCATAGAAATAACATCTTTATTTAAAATATCATCTAATGGCTGATAGTAATCACTCCCCATCATATATGTATTTATTACGGTTGAATCTGAGTCAATTCTTGATCTAATTCCAATAACTGAGTGTTCAATTTTTGCCGCATTAATAATACAACCATCTGCTAAAACTGCTTTTTCTAATACCGTTCCTGAGATTTTAGCTGTAGGTAACATTCTGGCGTGTGTATAAATACGCTTTGCTTTACTATACAAATCAAATTTAGGAAAATCATCTGTTAAAGCTAAATTAGCTTCAAAAAATGATTCAATATTACCAATATCTGTCCAATAGTCTTCAAATTGGTGACTTACAACTTTGTGTTTTCCTAAAGCTTGAGGAATAATTTCTTTACCAAAATCATTTGTCTCTGGGTTATTCATTAATTCAACCAATAAATCTCTGTTAAATACATAAATTCCCATAGAAGCTAAATAATTTCTACCTTCATTATTCATCTGTTCACTAACCTCTGAAGTCCAATCTGGTAATAATTCAGCAGCAGGTTTTTCAATAAAAGATGTAATGTCATTTTCTTCATTTGTTTTTAAAATACCAAATGAAGTTGCATCTTTTGCATTTACAGGAATGGTTGCAATAGATATTTTAGCATTACTTTTTATGTGTTTTTTAATCATTTCATCATAATCCATTTGATATAATTGATCTCCTGATAAAATTAACGCATGGTCAAAATCATGTCTTAAAAAGTGGTGCATACTTTGACGGACAGCATCAGCTGTTCCTTGAAACCATTTACTATTTCCTGGTGTTTGCTCAGCTGCTAAAACATCAACAAATGCTGAACTAAAAAAACTAAAATGGTATGTATCTTTAATATGACGATTTAATGAAGCTGAATTAAATTGAGTTAATACAAACATTCTTTTTATATCTGAATTGATACAATTTGAAATTGGAATATCTACCAATCTGTATTTTCCGGCAATTGGTACTGCTGGTTTTGAACGAGACTCAGTTAATGGATGTAATCTTGATCCTTGACCTCCACCTAAGATAATTGCTAATACATTAGTTTTTGCCATAGTATTTTTATTTAAAATTTTATAATTCTGTTATTATAATAAAGATTTGTATAATTCTTCAACTTGTTTTGCTATTGCAATCCAGTCAAAAGTTTCTTCAACTCTTTTTCTTCCTTTTTTTGCCATAGAATTTCTCAAATCTTCATCATTTATCAATTTATTAATTCCATCCGCTAAATCTCTTGAAAATTTATCTGGATTTATTGGCTCAAATGGCGCTTCGTTTTGTTGCTCTAAAGGAATTAATAAGCCCGTTTCACCATCTACAACAACTTCTTTAATTCCTCCAACTGCACTGGCTACAACTGCTGTTTGGCAAGCCATTGCTTCAATATTAATAATTCCAAATGGTTCATAAATTGAAGGACAACAAAATACATCAGCATGTGAATACAATTGTATCACTTCCTTTTTATCTAACATTTCATCAATCCAAATTATATTATCTCTAGTTTTTTTGACTTCATTTACACAGTCTTCCATTTCTTTCGCAATTTCGGGTGTATCTGGCGCTCCTGCACATAAAACTATTTGTGTATCTGAATCAATGTATTTAATTGCATTTACTAAATGTATAATTCCTTTTTGCTTGGTAATTCTACCTACAAAAAGCACGTATGGTTTAGAGGTTTCAATTCTATAGCGTTCTAAAGTTGAAGTTTCATTCGTAACAACGTATTCTTCAAGGTTAATTCCGTTATAAATAACCTTTATTTTATCTTCAGCTACATTAAAATATTTTAATACATCTTCTTTTGTTTCTTTAGATACCGCAATAAGAGCATCAGCCATTTCAATGGCTGTTTTTTCAATCCAAGAAGAAGCATCATAACCGCTACCTAGTTGTTCTCTTTTCCAAGGTCTTAAAGGTTCTAAAGAATGTGTTGTAATAACTAATGGAATTCCATAGCATAATTTTGCAACAATACCAGCAAAGTGTGAATACCAAGTATGGCAATGCACAATATTAGCATCGGTTTTTTCTGCATTCATTTGAATACAAGTACTCAAAGTTTTAAAAACTGATTTTAATTTATCATCAGAAGCATCAAAATTTGGATTTTCAAAAGGGAAACCTTTCACTGTTAAATTACCATTTTTAGTATCTTGATCTCCAAAACTTCTAACGTCAATTTTCATTAATTTAGCTAATTCATCAGCTAAATACTCAACATGAACACCAGCTCCGCCATAAACGTAAGG
>NZ_WTAR01000003.1 GCF_013139515.1 Lutibacter sp. | reverse complement strand
CTCATTCTTCGTAAGTACCAAAAAGGAGGATTATCACCTTTAGTTGCTTTTTCCATCCAAGCTAAAGCTTGCTTTAAATCTTTTCCTTCAGTATGGTAATAAGTTGCTGATTGAAAATAATCGTTATCTGAAGGACCAGACATCGCTGTTTCAATACTTTTTGAAGCAATTTTATCTGTTGGAACTTCAAATTTAACACCAACATAAGTACTCTCCCAAAGTATTCCTAGTACAGCTGAACCTGAAGCTAAATCATCAAATGTCATTGTAAAAGATTCAATTTTCATATTCATTGTGTGAGCTTCTACAGTTGTTTTTGCAGCTACTTTACTTTCGTCCCATTCTCTTGGTGTTCCCCAATTGTTAGAATCACTGTAAAAAATCACATCCCAAGTAGTTTCATTTGGAATGGTGTAAATTGCATATGTTCCCTTTTTTAATTCTTGTCCGTCAATAGTAACGTTATCACCAAAAGTTATTTTAGTATTTGCGTTAGCACCAGTTCTCCATGTCTTTCCAAAAGGTACTAATCCACCAAAGATAGTTCTTCCTCTCATTGCTGGTCTAGAGAATTCTAAAGTAACATCAGTTAATCCAACAACCTTTTCAATTTTTGAAGAAGGACTAGGTTGAGGTGTTTTTATTTGTGCATTTGCTGTTGAAGTAAATCCTATAGCTAAGCATAAGATTGCTAATTTTTTTAACATAGTAGTTGTTATATTTAAGTTAAGTAACAAATATAACATTTATAAAACCTTGAAGAATTACCAAGTTTAACTTTAACAATAATTTATGAAGTTATGTTAAAAGTGTTACTGATATTTTTTCTTTCTGAAATAGTTAAAAATGAAACCAAAAAGAGCGAGAACTATTAGTGGAAAAAGAATATTTAGTAATTGCCATTTACGAGTTTCTTCAAATGCTTTTTGTTTGTTTAAAAAGTCAATTTGAACTGTTTTAGAGCGAATGTTAATTAAACCAGTGTCATCTAATAAATAGTTGACAGTATTTAGCAAAAATTCTTTATTTCCGTAATGTTGATTAGTCCATTTATTTACGCCTAATTCAAGAGGTTTTCCTTGTGAAATTTCGTTAGCAATAATATCTCCATCTGAAATTATAACCATTTTTGTTTCAATACTGTTTTCCTTTGAATTTTTAAGTTTAAAAGGCTTCACGCGGCCATTATAAGCCGATTTAAATTCACCTTCTAATATAACAGCAATTGGTTTTTCTCCATTTGTGTATTCTGAAGAATTTGGTTGCTCTGTTATTTTTTTTAATGAAATAATTGAAGGTGTTCCTACTGTTTTTGAAAGTTTAGAACTTTGCAATAAAACAGTTTTTTTAATAGTGTTTTTAAGTATGTCAATACTGTTTGCAAATTTTGCGTTTACAGCTTCAATATTATTATTTATTGGGTGATTATTTATTGAATTTAATAACGGAAAATACATCCATTGAAATTGACTAAATTGTGTTTTATTTCCAATATTTCCTGTTGCCAAAGGAATTTCAGAATTGTATAAATCTGTAATTAAATCAGTATTAATTCTAACACCATAGTTGAAAAATAAATCAGTTAAACCTAAATCTCTTGGGTATGCTAAAGTTTCGCCGGTTTGCATTAGACTATCTAATTCGGCTTGCACATTATCAACTAGCCATAACGTTTTTCCGCCATTCATTAAAAATTGATCTAACGTAAATTTTTCATCTTCAGTAAATTTTTCGGTAGGTTTGGCTATAATTGCTAAGTCAAATTTAGAAATATCAGTAAGTGTTTTTTGTGGTTGAGAAACAACTGAATCTAATGTGAAAGGAGCTAAGAAATAATATTCGTTTAATTTTTTTAAAAAATCAGCTATATAAATATCATTTAACTCACCGTTTCCTTTGATAATGGCTATTTTTTTTGATTTTTTTGAAGTTACCTTATGTATAGCATTTGCAAAAGCATATTCTAAATTTTGGATAGAACTTTCTAATTGTTCATCTTGAGAATCAGAAAAAATATCTTTTAAAAGCGAAATATTTTCTGTCTTATTTTTTGATGAAACAACTGCCCAAGGAAAAATTACAATTTCAGATAATTTTCCATTTTCTTGTACTTGTAATCGGCTTGGTTCTAATCCTTTATTTATTAATTCCTGACCAATTTTAGAAGGGTTTATAAAATGAAATTTTATATTTTTATTGAGAGCTTTTAATTCTTCTAAGTGTTGTTTTGTTTCAATTTGAAGACGTTTAAATTCCGCAGGAAAATCGCCTTGTAAATACACTTTTATAGTAATACTGTTTTGTGCATTTTTAATGATGTTTTTTGTAGCTTTTGATAGCGTATATCTTCCATCTTCAGTTAAATCAAATCGTTTGTAAATTTTTGAACTTACAAAGTTGAGTAGGAGCAAGCCAACTAAAAGAAATCCTATTTTAGAATACTTACTGTTCATGTTGTATTCTGTAATTTGTTAGTATTAAAAAAAAGAAAGTTATAGATACAAAATAAATTAAATCACGTGTATCAATTACACCTTTACTTATACTTTCAAAGTGTGAATTCATTCCAAAATTTTGAAAGGTATAATCTAAATTTCCGAAGAGATTATAATTTGCTAAAGCTTCAAACCCGTAAAAGAAAAAGAAGGAAATAAATACGGCTGTAATAAATGAAACAATTTGATTTTTTGAAATTGTAGAAGCAAAAACACCAATAGCAGTATAAGTGCTAGCTAAAAATAGTAATCCTATAAACGACCCCAAAGTGGTTCCTAATTTTAGATTTCCAACAGGATTTCCTAATTTATAAATACTGTAAACGTAAATTAAAGTTGGTAAAATAGCCAAAATTACTAATAGTAATGAACCTACGTATTTTCCTAAAATAAGTTGCCAATTTGTAATTGGTTTGGTTTTTAAAATTTCAATAGTTCCTGTATTATATTCATCAGAAAAACTACGCATAGTAATTGCAGGAATTAAAAAAATAAATATCCATGGAGCTAAAAAAAAGTAATTATTTAAATCTGCAAAACCGGCATGCAAAATATTGAAATCACCTTCAAAAACCCATAAAAATAAACCGTTAACCAATAAATACACCGCAATTACTAAATAGGCAATTGGTGATGAAAAAAATGAATTTAGTTCTTTTAGTAATATTGGTTTCATTTGTAATTTATAATTCAAAAAGTAAGACTTGTATTTTATAAGTATAGTTTTTTAATGTTTACGTTAAACTTTCAACTGTATCAACGCTCCATGCCTCAGGTTTGTTGTTGAATAATACTTTTGTTTTTGCCCAAACCTGTTTAAAAAGTTCTGAGTTTCTGTAAACTTCTAAATTTGCTTCAGATTCCCAATAACTATAAGTGAAAAACGTGTTTGGGTTGTTTTTGTCTCTCAATAATTTTAACTGATTACAGCCTTCAAAATTGCGTATTTTTTCTTTATTTTCATTAAAATTTTGAAGAAATTCTTCAACTTTTGAATCTTCAAAACTCATTTTTACAATTCGTGTAAACATAATTTTTTTATATAAACTTAACAGTTATCATGTCTCTATAATTCAATCCTAACAGTGAATGTGCACTGCCAACAGTACTAGAGTTACTGCGATACATTGCTATTTCTAAATAATTCACAGAGTTAAAAATGGCCATTTTGCTTCCGTCTTTTTGCCGTTGTTCTTTAGGTAAAGAAAAATCAACTAGATCGCTGTATTTTAGATATACTTTTTTAAAAGTATATCTATTAGCTGTAACTTCAAAATTACGCCCTTTACTAACATCTTGAAATAATTTTTCAGTAATATTGCTAACACAATTTCCGTAATTATCAATATAAATGATATGGCCTGAAATAGTATTATTATCTGATGAAACAGCAGGTTGAAGCTCTATAGTTTGTTTAAAATCAGGAATAATTTTACCAATAATTTCTAGTGTTCCTCCTCGTGCAATATGGCACGCAACTTTCACAAAAACATCTAATACAGGAAAACTTGTTGAAACTCTGTCATGAATATTTATTTCAACAATTTTTTCTGGCTTTATTTCTGAAGCTAGTAATGAAATTACACCATTATCTGGACAAATAAAGTAATGATTGTCTAATTTTAAAGCAATGTGTTTATTTTCATTATTTAACTCAGAATCTACACCAATAATATGGATGCTGCCTTCAGGGAAACTTTTATAAGCATTTTTTAAGATATATGCTGTTTCTGTAATATTAAATGGAGAAATTAAATGAGAAATATCAACAATTTTGGCATCAGGTAATTCGCTGTAGATGGTGCCTTTTACAGCGCCAACAAAGTGGTCTTTAATTCCAAAATCAGTAGTTAAAGTTATTATTGACATATAAATTTCTTGCGATTTTTTTGATACTTACAATTGTAAAACCTTAATAAAATGTTTAAAACTTATTTCTAAAACTTAGAAGATTGTTATTTGATAATGCTTACATTTGTTATGCAAATCTAATGAAATATTCGGTTATTTAGTATACATTTTTTTATTATAACTTAACACTCACATCATTTGAACGAACGTATTATTGAACTGACAGAGATTAATCCAAACGACTTGTTTGGTACTCAAAATACGAATGTAGAAATTTTACGAAAATATTACCCTAAACTTAAAATTGTTGCTCGTGGAAATGAATTGAAAGCTTATGGTGAGCCTGAAATTTTAGATGAATTTGAGAAAAGGTTGGGTATGCTTATTACCTATTTTAATCGTTATAATAAATTAGATGAAAATAGTATTGAACGTATTTTAACTTCAAATGGTAGTGAGCATAAAAGTTCAAAATTAGCTGATGGTGTTTTGGTACACGGTGTAGGAGGAAAGCTAATAAAAGCCCAGACTGCCAATCAACGAAAAATGGTTGAGTTCATAGAAAAAAACGATATGCTTTTTGCTATTGGTCCTGCAGGCACAGGTAAAACTTATACAGCTGTTGCATTAGCTGTTAAAGCGTTGAAAGAGAGGGGGGTGAAAAGGATTGTTTTAACACGTCCGGCTGTAGAATCGGGTGAAAATTTAGGTTTTTTACCCGGAGATTTAAAAGAAAAATTAGACCCATACATGCAACCTTTATATGATGCATTGCGTGATATGATACCTTATGAACGGCTTGATTCATACATTGAAAAAGGAATTATACAAATTGCGCCTTTGGCATTTATGCGTGGTAGAACGTTAGATAATGCTTTTGTAATTTTAGACGAAGCACAAAATACTACACATAGTCAAATGAAAATGTTTTTAACTAGAATGGGTAAAAGTGCAAAATTTGTGATTAATGGAGATCCTGGGCAGATTGATTTGCCTAGAAGGCAAGTGTCAGGTTTAAAAGAAGCCATGTTAACGCTTAAAGAGGTTAAAGGAATAGCATTTGTGCAATTAGATGAAAAAGATGTAGTAAGGCATAGATTGGTAAAGCAAATAATATCTGCATATAAAAGTTTAGAAATAGGAAATGAGTAATACAATTAACAACACAGCATTTAATTTTCCAAAGCAAACATATGTTTACAAAGGAAAAGTAAGAGAAGTTTATAATTTGAACGATGAAATATTAGTAATGATTGCTTCTGATAGACTTTCAGCTTTTGATGTAGTCATGCCAAAACAAATACCTTTTAAAGGCCAAATATTAAATCAAATTGCTTCAAAAATGATGGAAGCAACTAAAGATATTGTTCCAAACTGGATTATTGCTATTCCTGATCCAAATGTTGCAATAGGGCATATGTGCACACCATTTAAAGTTGAAATGGTGATTCGCGGATATATGTCTGGTCACGCAGCGCGCGAATATAAGCTAGGGAAGCGTATGTTGTGTGGAGTTTCAATGCCTGATGGAATGTGCGAAAACGATAAATTTCCTGAACCAATAATTACGCCAGCTACAAAAGCTGAAGAAGGAGATCACGATGAAGATATTTCAAAGGAAGCTATTATTTCAAAAGGTATTGTTTCAAAAGAAGATTACGAAGTATTGGAAAATTATACGAAAGCATTGTTTGATAGAGGTACTGAAATTGCTGCAGAACGTGGCTTGATTTTAGTGGATACTAAATATGAATTTGGTAAAACAAAAGACGGGAAAATTGTGTTAATTGATGAAATTCATACACCAGATTCTTCACGTTATTTTTATAATGAAGGATATGAAGAAAGGCAAAGCAAAGGAGAAACTCAAAAACAATTGTCTAAAGAGTTTGTTCGTCAGTGGCTAATTACTAATAATTTTCAAGGATTGGAAGGACAAACTGTACCCGAAATGAGTGATGAGAAAATTAAAGAAATTTCTGATCGTTATATTGAACTATACGAAAATATAACAGGTGAAACGTTCGTCAAATCGGATGTAAGTGATATTATGAATAGAATTGAGAAAAATGTACTTGCCTTTTTGGAGAAGTAATTAATTAAACTTAAAGTAATTACTATAGCCTGTGTAATTTATTGGTGTAGCATCATTTTCTAAATAATTAATAATTGCTTCTGCAGTTGTATAGGGTTTATATGTTGGTGTTTGTGTAAAGTAAGTGTCGTAAACAGCAGGAATATAATCGTTTAATCCAATAGTTAATGTTGTATTATCACTTAAAATCATATTCGCATTATCTCTTATAACAACTTCAAAACCATCTTGATCAATTGTTCCACCTGAATAATAAAAACCAGCACCACTATTTTTTAAGAAGTTTTTAATTTCACCAACAGTCATAGTGTAAGTTACACTTCCATTATTAAAAGGGTCAATAGTATAAATTTCACGTTTTAAAATATCACCTTCATCTAAATTAGCTCTTACACCTCCTGTATTTTGAAACGTTAAATCAACATCCATTTCATATTTTAAAGCGCTTGTATAAAAATAACCAACTTGTGATCTAGAATGATATGCTTCTGAATAGCCAATGACCTCATCTAAATTAGCATCTTCGTTGTAGGTGTCAATTACACTTTTAAGTGCTGAATCAAAATTAGAATAACTATTCAAATCAATTAGTTCATAATCTAAATTTTGAATAGCTTTATCTTTAATAGTTAACTTAATTTTTCCTAAATAATTTAAATTAGAACCAGCTTGAAAAACAGGAATACTATTTACAGTTGTATTTGTTCTTGAATGAGAATGCCCCCCAATAATTAAATCAAAATATGGATAATTTGCAGCAATATTTTTATCGGTTGATTCACCTAAATGTGTAAGGGCAATATACAAATCTGATTCTTCAGATTCTTTTAATTGTGAGTAATTATCAATGACAGAAGTATATTTTTGAAAAGTTAAATTTTTAACTCTCCAAGGGTGAGTTGAAGGAATAATAGCACCTTCTTTACCATTTGTTTCAACGAGCCCTAAAAAAGTAATTTTAACATCGTTTTTAGTAATTGTTTTGTATTCATTTGGTTCTGGTATGCCAGTTGTGTTCATATCAACATTCGCACAAACCCAATCAAATTGAGATTGTTGAAAACGGTCTTTTAAAATAATTTCACCATAATCAAATTCATGATTACCAATGGTTGCAACATCAAATCCAACTTTATTCATAAGGTCAATCATTGGAAATCCTTTTTCGTTATGATTATCGACTACTGGGTTTCCAGAAAAAATATCTCCACTACAAACAACCATAACATTGGTTAATTCTTTTTCTTGATCAATTATATGTTTAATTTTTGAAAAATTATCAAGTCTCCCATGTTGATCGTTTATATGAAAAATAGTAACTTCTTTTAAAGTGTTTTGTGGAATAGGGGTAGTTGTATTCTCATTTTTTGAGCAGGTGATTAAAAAAAATGAAAATGAAATTAAGATTAATAATTGTTTTACTAATTTCATGAGATATTTATTTATACTCAAAAGTAGATAAAATTAAGCAATTAACTCTTTTTTTGATATGTTTACTGTTTGTAAGATTTGCGCAAATGAAATATTTTCTTTTTCTACAAAATTATACGCACTTTCTAATGTTGAAAATATTTGAACACTTTGTAAAGGTTGTAATTGTTCTTGAGCTTCTTTAAATAATGTAGAATAGACTACCTGATTTGGTGTGTTTGTTATTAGGGCAATTTTTTTTACCCCATATATTTTAGAATTACTTTCTAAGTGTTGTACATATTTATTAATATCTTCAAGTGAAAGTTCAAATTGCACGTTATTCAAGTCTACAATGTGATCAAATTTAGGAGAGAATAAAGGGTCACTATTTAGGGTGTTTATAAAATTCATCATAGAGTCTAAATTTAAAATACCTTCTTGTACTATTGTAATTAGATTATTTTCTTTAGAAATTTTATAAGTAAATTTTAATTTAGACATATTTTTACGAAAAAAGTGTAAGCAAAAATATAAATTTCAAGCAAGTTGAGGTATGATTTATATCACTTCTTTTAGAGTAAATAAATAGAAATTTCTTCATCAATTTCAAGCCATTCTGCTGCAGCATCATATGTAGAGAAAATCTCAATGTTTTGTGATGTATTTTTGCTAAGTATTCTAAATAAAGTAGGAATAACTACTTGATTTGGTGTTTTAGTAATTACTGCGATATATCTGTTTTAGGCTTTTTAAAATTATCATCAAAAAACTTTACCATATGCATTTAGATCATTGAATGATGCTTTAATCTTTACACTCTTAATATGAATTATGTGATTGAGGTTGGGAGAATAATTTACATCTGAATATAATTTTTTAGCAAAATTAATATAGTCGTTTAAATTTAAAAACCTTCGTGGTATTGAATAAGAAGGTTATTTTCTTTTAAAATTTTATATTTACTTAGTAATAGAGATATTTAAAGTAACTTTTGTTACAAGTTGCAAAAAAAAGACTCAAATATTTAAATTTGAGTCTTTTAACTAAGGTGTATATATGTTATTTTTTCTTTTTTTGTTGTTCTTGCGCTTGTTTCATAGCATCATTTAAACGCTGACGAAACTTCCCTTCTTTTTTAGGTTTCTTTTTGTTCTCTTGAATCTTCGCATGAATTTTATCTTCATCAATAATGTAATTCTTAATAATTAGCATAATTGTAATAGTTAGTAAGTTTGAAACAAAGTAATATAAACTTAAACTACTCGCATACATATTAAAGAAAATTAACATCATTACAGGAGAGAAATACATCATCATTTTCATCATCTTTTGCATATCTGGCATTCCTTCTTGTGTAGGTTGTTGCATATTCATTTGCTGACTTTGACTCATTCTCATATAAAAGAAAATTGCAATTGAAGCTAATATAGGAAATAGACTAATGTGTGAACCATACATTGGAATTGTAAATGGTAATTCAAATACAGAATCATAAGCAGATAAATCATCAGCCCATAAAAACCCTTTTTGACGTAAATCTATATTTGAAGGAAAAAATCGAAACAATGCAAAGAATACAGGCATTTGTAACAATGCCGGAATACAACCAGCTAATGGGCTTACACCAGCTTTGCTTTGAACGGCCATTGTTTCTTGTTGGCGTTTCATTGCATTTTCTTTACCTGGTAAACGCTTGTTAATTTCTTCCATTTCAGGTTTTAAAACCTTCATTTTTGCGCTTGATAAATAAGATTTATATACTAATGGTGACATTATTATTCTAACAACTATAGTTAATAGAATAATAATTAAACCATAATTACCAATAAAACCTTGTAAAAAGTTAAATACAGGAACAAAAACTAGGCGATTTATGTAGCCAAAAATTCCCCAACCAAGATTTACAATTTCTTTTATATTGCGATCGTATTTTTTTAGAATATGGTAATCATTTGGTCCAATGTACCAATTCATGTTGTAATCTAATTCACCACTTTGTAAAGCTAAAGGTGCTTTTAAAGAAAAGGCTTTGGTAAAAGTTGTATCTATTTCTTCATCAATAGATAAGGTTTTTGAAGCTAAACTGGCGTTTTCAAAAGCTTGTTCAGAAATTAAAATTGTAGAGAAAAAATGCTGCTTATAAGCTACCCAATTAACATCAATTTCTTCAGCATCATCTTCACCGCCAACTGATAAGTAATCTATATTTTCATCTTCTTTTTCATAATACATTTCAGTTTGTTGGTTCTCGTAACGAATACTTTTTTCTTTTCTAAAAGCTTCTAAGTTCCAATCTAAATTAACTTGTTGCGAAGTGTTAAAAGTTGAACTTAAACCTTGAGAACGTATGTTAAAATCAACCATATACTCATTAGGTTTAATTTCGTAGTAGTATTCTAAAAATTTAGTATTATCAACTTTCAATTTCATTGAAAGTATTTGACTTTCACCATTAGTAGTTAATGTTGGTTCAAACAATAAATCTTTCGTATTAAGAATTCTATTATCTGTAGTTCCAAAATTCAAGTTAAAAGAAGCGTTGTTATCTTTTATAATATACAATGGTAAAGAATCGTACGTTACATAATTTTTTAATAAAGCTTCTTTAATTTGTCCACCTTTATTTGAAATTACTAATCTAAGTACATCGTTTTCTAAAACAGTTTCTGCATCAGTAATGGTTGCTGAATATGCAAATGCACCTAATTGATTTTGAGCTTTAGCAAGAGAAAGTGAATCAGTTGCCTGTACAATTTCAACAGTTGAATTGGCACTTGTATTGTTTGAAGTTATAGTTTCTTCTTGTACTTGTTCTGTTTTATTATTTTTTTCAGCTTCTAATTCTTCAGGTGTAGGTTGGTTACTATACATCCACCATAACATAATAGCTCCTAATAATACAAAACCTATTAATGAATTTAAATCGAATTTTTTTTCTTCCATGTGTGTGTTTATAATGTCAGTTTGTCACGTGCTTATTTAAAAACTTCTTAAAAAGTCCGACAAATGTACTAAATGTAATGTTATAATTGAGTTTTTAATACTAATTCTATGTTACTTCAAAGAGTGTTCCAAAGCCGCTTTTACAAAACCTATAAATAAAGGGTGTGGATTTAAAACAGTACTCTTATATTCAGGATGGTATTGAACTCCAATAAACCATGGGTGTGAGGGAATTTCAATAACTTCAACTAAATTTGTTTTTGGGTTTTTGCCAGTAGCAATCATTCCTGCTTTTTCAATTTGTTTTAAGTAATCGTTGTTAAACTCATATCTATGTCTGTGACGTTCACTTATTAATTCCTTAGAATAAATATTTTTAATTTGTGTGTTTTCTTTTAGTTTACAATCCCAAGCGCCTAAACGCATAGTGCCACCATAGTTTGTAATACTTTTTTGTTCTTCCATTAAATCAATAACAGGATTTAACGTTTTAGTATCCATTTCAGAAGAATTAGCATCTTTTAGGCCTAAAACATTTCTAGAAAATTCTATTACTGCCATTTGCATTCCCAAACAAATTCCTAAAAAAGGAATCTTGTTTTCACGAGCGTATTTTACAGCTTCAATTTTTCCTTCAATTCCTCTTTCTCCAAAACCTGGAGCAACTAAAATACCATTTAAGTTTTTTAATTTTGTAGCAACGTTTGCTGTTGTTAAATCTTCAGAATGAATCCAGTTAATATTAACTTTAACCCGATTAGATGCACCTGCATGGATAAACGCTTCAGAAATTGATTTGTAAGCATCATGCAATTCAACATATTTACCAATCAACCCAATTTCAATCGTGCTTTTTGGATTTTTGAAGCCTTTTAAGAAATTATTCCATTCTTTAAGTTCGGGTTGTTTGTCTATTGGTAATTGTAATTTTTTTAATACAACGATGTCTAAACCTTCTTCTAACATTAAGTTAGGAACGTCGTAAATCGTTTCTGCATCTATAGATTCAATAACATCTTCTTTTTTAACATTACAAAACAATGCTAATTTATTTTTTATTGAATCAGATATTTTATGCTCAGTTCTACACACTAAAATATCTGGACTTACACCACTTTGCATCAACATTTTTACTGAATGTTGCGTTGGTTTTGTTTTTAATTCACCTGCAGCAGCTAAATAAGGTATTAGTGTTAAATGAATTACAATGGCATTTTCATGACCTAATTCCCATAATAATTGACGAACAGATTCTATATAAGGTAACGATTCAATATCACCAACAGTTCCTCCAATTTCAGTAATAACAATATCAAACTCTCTCGTATTTCCTAAAATTTGAATTCGATGTTTAATCTCATCAGTAATATGAGGAACCACTTGTACCGTTTTTCCTAAAAACTCACCTTTACGTTCTTTGTTAATTACAGATTGGTAAATTTTACCAGTTGTAACATTATTTGCCTGTGAAGTAGGAATATTTAAAAAACGCTCGTAATGTCCTAAATCTAAATCGGTTTCAGCACCATCATCAGTTACATAACACTCTCCATGTTCGTATGGATTTAACGTTCCTGGGTCAATATTTATATATGGATCTAGTTTTTGAATGGTAACAGAGTAGCCTCTTTCTTGTAATAATTTAGCTAAAGAAGCTGCAATTATCCCTTTTCCTAGTGAAGAAGTAACGCCTCCTGTTACAAAAACGTATTTTGTGTTTTTCATTGATATTAGGTTTGGGCAAAAGTACTAACTCTATTTTAGTTGACAAAAAAAGAAACCTTCAAATATTTTTTTATTTTGAAGGTTTCTTTTTGTTATTATTTTGGTTGAAATACTGCTATTTCTTTTTCTTACTTCTTACCATTGCTTCTAACATATCCCACATTTCTTCTGAAATTTCTTCTAACATATTAAATTCACCTGCACCTTTTAACCATTCTCCACCATCAATAGTAATAACTTCTCCATTCACATACGCAGAGAAATCACTCATTAAGTAAGCCGCTAAATTTGCCAATTCTTGATGTACACCAACTCTACCAACAGGAACTTTCTTTTTCATATCAAATTTTTCTCTTAAGTCACCAGGTAATAATCTGTCCCAAGCGCCTTTTGTAGGAAAAGGACCTGGAGCAATAGCGTTAGAGCGAATTCCGTACTTAGCCCATTCAACAGCTAAAGAGCGTGTCATTGCCAAAACTCCAGCTTTTGCAGTTGCAGATGGTACAACATACGCCGATCCTGTCCAAGCATACGTTGTTACAATATTTAAAATGGTAGATTTTGGTTGTTTTATTTTTATCCAATGTTTTCCAAAGGCTAAGGTGCAATTTTTACTTCCTTTTAAAACAATATCTATAACAGTGTCAAAAGCATTTGCAGATAATCGTTCAGTTGGACTGATAAAATTTCCAGCAGCATTATTTAAAAGTCCGTCTACTTTACCAAATTTTTTCAAAGTTTCAGCCAAAACATTTTCTACTTCATTATAATTTCTAACATCGCATTGAACAGCTAACACAGTACCTCCAGTTTTTTCTTCTAATTCTGTTTTAGCTTTTTCTAATTTTTCAATATTTCGGGAAGTAATAGCTACGTGGGCTCCAAGTTCTAAAAAATAAGTAGTCATAGCTTTTCCTAAACCACTTCCTCCTCCAGTTACAACAATAACAAGGTCTTTTAAACTTCCTTCTTTAAGCATTGATTCTTGATACATTTTCAGATATTTTTAATTTGTATAAATGTATGTAATTTTTCTTTTTTGGCTTTAAAATATTATTTTAATTTTTTTTAAAATTCTATTTGTCAAAAACAAAAGTAATTGTATATTTGCCAACGCTTTTAAGGAGAAGATTCTTAAAGAAAGCAACAATATAAGAAACACGATTTTTAAAATTTATAAGTAATGCCAAAAAGAACATTTCAGCCATCAAAAAGAAAAAGAAGAAATAAGCACGGTTTTAGAGAGCGTATGGCTAGTGCAACAGGACGTAAAGTTTTGTCAAGAAGAAGAGCTAAAGGTAGAAAAAATTTAAGTGTTTCTTCGGCACCAAGACCAAAGAAATAATGAAACTATAGTTTTAATATATAAGGTGTTACTTTTTTTAAGTAACACCTTTTTTTGTATCCTTTTAATAAGTTTTGAAAACTATTTTTTTATCAAAAACTAATTTTATAGATATTTACACATTAATATTTACAATTACCAATGCCTAAAAATACCAACATAAAATCTATTTTAATAATTGGATCAGGACCAATTGTTATAGGACAAGCATGTGAATTTGATTATTCTGGTTCACAGTCAATTAGATCACTAAAAGAAGAAGGAATTGAAGTTACTTTAATTAATTCAAACCCAGCAACTATTATGACGGATCCGTCATTGGCTGATAATGTTTATTTAAAGCCTTTGACTACTAAATCTATCATTGAAATTTTAAAAGCTCACCCTGGGATTGATGCAGTTTTACCAACTATGGGAGGGCAAACAGCATTAAATTTATGTATTGAAGCTGATGATAAAGGTATTTGGAAAGATTTTAATGTTGAATTAATTGGTGTTGATATTGATGCCATTAATATTACTGAAGATAGAGAGCAGTTTAGAAAATTAATGATTAAAATTGGTATCGGTCAGGCACCATCAACTACTGCAAATTCATTTTTAAAAGGTAAAGAAATAGCACAGGAATATGGTTTTCCTTTAGTAATTCGTCCATCATTTACATTAGGCGGTTTTGGAGCCTCAATTGTTTATAAAAAAGAAGATTTTGATGAATTATTAAGTCGTGGTTTAGAAGCTTCGCCAATTCACGAAGTTATTATTGATAAGGCTTTATTAGGATGGAAAGAATATGAATTAGAGTTGTTGAGAGATAAAAATGACAACGTAGTAATTATTTGTACCATTGAAAATATGGACCCAATGGGAATTCATACAGGAGACTCAATTACTGTTGCGCCTGCAATGACTTTAAGTGATACCACTTTTCAAAGAATGCGTGATATGGCAATTCATATGATGCGTTCAATTGGTGATTTTGCTGGAGGTTGTAACGTTCAATTTGCAGTGAGTCCTGATGAAAAAGAAGATATTATTGCCATTGAAATTAATCCACGTGTTTCACGTTCATCAGCATTGGCTTCAAAAGCAACAGGATATCCAATTGCTAAAATTGCTTCAAAATTAGCTATAGGTTATAATTTAGATGAATTAAATAATCAAATTACAAAAACAACTTCAGCATTATTTGAACCAACATTAGACTATGTAATTGTTAAAATACCACGTTGGAATTTTGATAAGTTTGAAGGTGCAGATAGAACGTTAGGTCTTCAAATGAAATCAGTTGGAGAAGTTATGGGAATTGGCCGTTCATTTCAAGAAGCATTGCATAAAGCAACACAATCTTTAGAAATAAAACGGAATGGATTAGGTGCTGATGGAAAAGGAGTGAAGGATTATGATAAAATTATTAAAAAACTAACCTACGCAAGTTGGGATCGTGTTTTTGTAATTTATGATGCAATTCAAATGGGAATTCCGTTGAGTAGAATTCACGAAATTACGAAGATTGATATGTGGTTTTTAAAGCAATATGAAGAATTATTAGCTTTAGAGAATGAAATTTCAACCTATAAATTAGATTCATTAACCTATGAATTGTTATTAGAAGCAAAACAAAAAGGATTTGCAGATAGACAAATTGCACATATGTTAGGTTGTTGGGAAAGTGAAGTTCATGCCAAAAGAACAGAATTAGATATTAATAGAGTGTATAAATTAGTTGATGCGTGTGCAGCTGAGTTTGATGCTCAAACACCATATTATTATTCAACTTTTGAAAATAAAATGATTACTTCAGAAGGTAGTTATGCAGATAATGAAAGTGAAGTAACTGATAAGAAAAAAATTGTAGTTTTAGGTTCTGGCCCAAATAGAATTGGACAAGGAATTGAGTTTGATTACTGTTGTGTGCACGGAGTTTTAGCCGCTAAAGAAGCTGGTTATGAAACTATTATGATTAATTGTAATCCTGAAACTGTTTCAACCGATTTTGATACTGCTGATAAGTTATATTTTGAACCTGTTTTTTGGGAACATATTTATGATATCATTCAACATGAAAAACCTGAAGGAGTTATTGTTCAATTAGGTGGTCAAACAGCTTTAAAATTAGCTGAAAAATTAGAAAAGTGGGGAGTGAAAATTATAGGAACTAGTTTTGAAGCTTTAGATTTAGCGGAAGATAGAAAACGATTTTCAGGATTGTTAGTTGATTTAAAAATCCCTTTTCCAGAATATGGGACAGCAACAACAGCTGATGAAGCTTCTGTAATTGCAGATGATTTAGATTTTCCAATTTTAGTTCGTCCTTCTTATGTATTAGGAGGGCAAGGAATGAAAATTGTTATCAATAAAGAAGAATTAGAGAAACATGTTGTTGATATTCTTCGGAAAATACCAAACAATGTATTGCTTTTAGATCATTATTTAGATGGAGCAATTGAAGCTGAAGCTGATGCAATATGTGATGGTGAAGATGTTTATATTATTGGTATTATGGAACATATTGAGCCTTGTGGTGTTCATTCTGGAGATTCAAATGCTACATTGCCACCATTTAATTTAGGTGAGTTTGTAATGCAACAAATTAAAGATCACACTAAAAAAATAGCGTTAGCTTTAAAAACGGTTGGATTGATAAATATTCAATTTGCTGTTAAAGACGATGTTGTTTATATTATTGAAGCCAATCCAAGAGCTTCACGTACAGTGCCTTTTATATCAAAAGCTTATAAAGAACCTTATGTAAATTACGCTACAAAAGTAATGTTGGGCGAAAATAAAGTGAAAGACTTTAATTTTAACCCTCAGTTAGAGGGTTATGCCATAAAACAACCCGTATTTTCATTTAATAAGTTTCCTAATGTTGATAAAAAACTAGGACCTGAAATGAAATCTACCGGTGAAAGTATTTTATTTATTGATGATTTAAAAGATGATCAGTTTTACGAGTTGTATTCTCGTAGAAAAATGTATTTGAATAAATAAAAAACATGAAACACACTATTAATAGTGTGTTTCATGTTTTAACTTCATTTTTTGAAGAATAAATCTTATCTCTTTTCTGATAAAAGAAGATTTTTAAGTCTTTTTTTATGTGAATGTTATTACAAACAATTTTAACGTAAAGTATTTATAAATTTTAAAACGCTAAATATCAGTTATTTAATTGTGTTGTTTTAATTAATTCTAAATAATTTTGTACGTTAATTAGCTGATATATATCATTGTACCCTTTCCATTATTCTTCTAGTTTTACTCTGTCAAAATTGAACAGTTTAATAAAATGATTTGTTAAAAGATTTTACATCTACAATTCATTTTACAAATTATCATAAGTAAATACAACGTATAATGAAAGAAGAGAAAAAAAAGTTAATTTGTGATGCTAATGAAGCAGTAGCAATTATTGCTCACAAAACAAACGAAGTTTGTGCAATTTACCCAATTACCCCAGCATCACCAATGGGAGAACATGTTGATGTTTATAGTGCAAAAGGACAGAAAAATATTTGGGAGAATGTTCCAAGAATTGTAGAGATGCAAAGTGAAGGTGGTGCAGCTGGTGCTGTACACGGTTCTTTACAAGGTGGAGCACTTACAACTACGTTTACGGCATCACAAGGATTATTATTAATGATTCCTAATATGTATAAAATAGCTGGTGAATTATTGCCAAATGTTATACATGTTGCTGCAAGAACACTTGCTACACACGCGTTATCAATTTTTGGAGATCATTCAGATGTAATGTCAGCTCGTTCAACAGGTTTCTCTATGTTATTTGCAGGGAATGTTCAAGAAGCTCATGATTTTGCTTTAATATCTCAAGTTGCTACCTTAAAAAGTAGAGTGCCTTTTATGAATATTTTTGATGGATTTAGAACTTCACATGAAATTTCTAAAATTGATGCTATTCCTGATTCAGTTATAAAATCAATGATGCCAGAAGAAGAGGTAATGAAACTTAAGAAAAATGCATTGGATCCTGATAATCCTGTATTAAGAGGGACAGCTCAAAACCCTGATGTATTTTTTCAAGCACGTGAAGCTGCAAATACATATTTTCAAAAAGTTCCTGAAATTGTACAAGATACAATGGATGAATTCTATAAACAAACAGGAAGAAGATATAGCTTATTCCATTATGTAGGACACCCAGAAGCTGAGAAAGTAATTATTATTATGGGTTCAGGTGAAGGTCCAGTAAATGAAACTATTGAAACACTAGTAGAAAATGGTGAAAAAGTAGGAGCATTATTTGTTCGTTTATACCGTCCATTCTCATTAGCAGATTTCTTAGAAAGATTGCCTAAAACAGTTAAAAAAGTTGCTGTATTAGATAGAACTAAAGAACCAGGAAGTGTAGGTGAGCCATTATATTTAGATGTTGTAACTTCATTTGTTGAAATGAGTGATTACATGCCAACTATTGTTGGTGGTCGTTATGGTCTTTCTTCAAAAGAATTTACACCTGCAATGGTAAAAGGTATTTATGATGAATTAGATAAGAATTCTCCTAAAAATCATTTTACAATAGGTATTAATGATGATGTAACCCATACAAGTTTAGAATATGATACTGAATTTAAATTAAGTAAAGATACTTTTAATTGTATGTTTTATGGTTTAGGATCTGATGGTACAGTTGGAGCAAATAAAAACTCTATTAAAATTATTGGTGAAACTACTGATAATTACGTGCAAGGATATTTTGTTTATGACTCTAAAAAAGCAGGAGCTCAAACAGTATCTCATTTACGTTTTGGTCCAGACCCTATTTATTCTTCATATTTAATTAGCAATGCTAATTTTATTGCTTGTCATCAACCAAATTTTGTTAATGAATATGATATTTTAAAAAACATTAAAGAAGGTGGTACTTTTTTATTAAACACTCCACATTCTAAATATAAAGTTTGGGAAGAATTACCAGGTGTTGTACAACGTAAAATTATTGATAATAATGTTGAATTTTATGTGGTTGATGCAACTAAAGTAGCTCAAGCAGCTAATTTAGGAAAACGTACAAATACAATATTGCAAACCTGTTTCTTCGCAATATCAGGTGTTTTACCTAAAGATGAGGCAATTAAGAAAATTAAAGATGCAATTGTAAAATCATATTCTCATAAAGGAGAAGGCGTTGTTGAAATGAACTTTAATGCGGTTGATAAATCTTTAGAAAACCTTCAAAAAGTTGAATATCCTCGTCATACTACTAATGAAAATGATTTAGCAGCTATGATGACTGCAGATGCAGATGAGTTTACAAGAGAAATTTTAGGAACTATTTTATCAGGTAATGGAGATTCTTTACCAGTAAGTGCGTTCCCAGTTGATGGAACTTTCCCAACAGGAACAACTAAATATGAAAAACGTGGTATTGCAGATTTTGTACCAACTTGGGATGATGCAGACCTTTGTACACAATGTAATAAGTGTGTAGCAATTTGTCCACACGCAGCAATTAGAGCAAAAGTGGTTTCTAATGATTTATTAGTTGATGCTCCAGATTCACTAAAACGTGTTCCTGCAAAAGGAAGACCATTTAATAGTGAAACTGAAAGTTATATTTTACAAGTTTCTCCTGAAGATTGTACAGGGTGTGATTTATGTGTAGCTGTTTGTCCAGCTGAAAGTAAAGAAGTTGCAAATACTTTTGCAATTAACTTAGCTAAAAAACCAGATGTAGAAAAAGTTGAAAATGAAAACTGGAATCACTTTATTGATTTACCTGATTATGATAGAACAAAATTAGTAACTTCTACAGTTAAAGGTTCACAATTCTTGCAACCATTATTCGAGTTCTCAGGAGCTTGTTCAGGTTGTGGTGAAACACCTTATATTAAATTAGTTACTCAATTATTTGGAGACAGTATCTCAATTGCTAATGCAACAGGTTGTTCTTCAATTTACGGAGGTAATTTACCAACAACACCTTATACTACTAATAAAGATGGTAGAGGACCAGCTTGGGCAAACTCTTTATTTGAAGACAACGCAGAGTTTGGTTTAGGTATGAAATTAGCTTTATCTAAAAAACAAGAAATTGCATTTGATTTATTAAAATCATTAGAAAGAAAAATAGGAAGTACTTTAGTTAATAGTTTAGTTGATAATGTTGAAGGTACAGAAGCTTTAAAAGAGCAACAATTAAACAGTATTGAAGAGCTAAATGTAATTTTAGATACGATAGATACTTATGAAGCCAAAAAACTAAGAAACCTTTCTGAATATTTACGTAAAAAAGACGTTTGGATTTTTGGTGGAGATGGTTGGGCTTATGATATTGGTTATGGTGGTTTAGATCACTTATTCTCATCAGGAGAAAATATCAATGTTTTAGTAATGGATACTGAAGTATATTCAAATACTGGTGGACAAGCATCAAAAGCAACTCCAATGGGAGCAAGTGCTAAGTTTGCAATTTCAGGAAAACCAACTGCTAAAAAAAGTTTAGCATTACAAGCAGTTTCTTATGGGAATGTGTATGTTGCTCAAATTGCAATTGGAGCTAAAGATAACCAAACTTTAAAAGCAATTGCAGAAGCAGCAGCTTATCCAGGGCCATCATTAATTATAGCTTATTCACATTGTGGGGAACACGGTTATGATTTAAAAGACGGAACGTCACACCAAGAAAAAGCTGTTGAAACAGGTTATTGGCCATTATTTAGATTTAATCCTTTAGCTAAAAAAGGAAAGAAATTTAAATTAGATTCAAAAGCACCTTCAGCACCTTTAGAAGAGTTTATGTATACTGAAACTCGTTTTACAAGAGTTGTTAAAGAAAATGCAGAATTAGGTAAAGAACTGTTAGATAAAGCCCAAGAACAAGTAGATGTTCAATGGGAACGATTAGAACTTTATAAAAATTTATAAATTACACTAATTTTTGAAGTGCCAAGTTATTATACTTGGCACTTTTTTTGTACCTTTAAGTGTCGTTTTATAGTACTATTATATCGTATAATAATATATAAAAACTATAGTTTTAAAAAACATCAAAAATAAATTTTAAGCATATGAAATCTAGATCTGAAGCCTTTTTAAAAGAAGCAACAAAAAAACTAGAAACAGCAAAAGAAGAACTATTTAAACCAGCTGAAGATTTTGTAAGTTATTCGGTTTGTAAAAATTCTCAATTTGCGATAGAAAATTACTTGAAAGGGTTTTTAACCAAAAATGAAGTAACACTTCAACCCAATGAAACCATTGAAACTTTATACAATAAGTGCGTTGAAATTGACTCAAATTTTAAACAAATAGAAATGGGAGCTATTGGTTGTAAAAACCACGCAATAGATTCTCGTTATTGTTCTGAAATAAATTCGGTAAGCGCTTGTTATGATATTGCTGATAATATTGATACTTATTTGAAAAAATATAAAGTATTATAAGAACACATTTTTTTTAGTTTGACTACTAAAAAACTTACTGTACATTTGTTTAAATTATTTTAAAAATGAATTATATTTTATTTGATGGTACGGTACGTAATACACTATTGCCATTTACTTATACCAAACCAGTTGCCGATTTAAGAGTAGGAATATTAACTATTCGTGAAAAGTGGGAGAAACAACTAGGTTATACAACTACAACTATAACTGAAGAGTATTTAGAAGAAAAATACCCAATGGTTGAAATGGAGCAAAATATAATGATTAATGCTTCTTTTTTACCAACCAAAGCATTAATAGAAAAAGTTAAAAACCTTAAAGAAAATCAGGCTCTTTTTAAGAATGAAGAAGTCATTGCTTTTTTTACCAATGAAACACAAGAAGAAGTTAATTTTGAAAATTATGAACATGAAGATTTTAATTTTGATCTAATTCAAATTAAAAATACGTGGGATATATTTTCTCTAAATGATCAAGCAATTAGTGATGATTTTGAATTAATTACTGAAGGAAGAAAATCTCAGTCAATCCCTGTAGGAGTTCAATGTATTAATGAAAAAAATATATTTATTGAAGAAGGCGCTCAAGTTCTTTTTTCAATTTTAAACGCTACTGAAGGTCCAATTTATATTGGAAAAGACTCATTAATAATGGAAGGAAGTTTGATTAGAGGACCTTTTAGTTTGGGAGAACAGTCAGTTATTAAAATGGGAGCCAAAATTTATGGAGCAACAACAATTGGTCCTTATTGTAAAGTTGGAGGAGAAGTAAATAATTCAGTTTTGATGGGTTATTCAAATAAAGGACATGAAGGATTCTTAGGGAATTCCGTATTAGGAGAATGGTGTAATATTGGAGCAGATTCTAATAATTCAAACTTAAAAAATAATTATGCTGAGGTTAAATTATGGAATTATGAAGCTGGTAGATTTACTAAAACTGGATTACAATTTTGCGGTTTAATGATGGGTGATCATTCTAAATGCGCGATAAATACCATGTTTAATACGGGAACTGTTGTAGGCGTTAGTTGTAATATTTATGGAAGCAATTTCCCAAGAAATTTTATACCTTCATTTAGTTGGGGTGGTGCAGCAGGATTTTCAACGTATCAAATTAATAAAGCTAATGAAACAGCTAATTTAGTTTTAAAAAGAAGAAGTTTAGAATTTAACGAAGTTGAACAACGTATTTTTGAACATATTTTTGAAATAACTGAAAAATATAGAAAATTTTAAATTAACTTGTTAAGTTTTATAACTTCACCAGCAACCATATTATTAATGTGAATTACGCCAATTCTAACCCTTACCAACCGTAAGGTTGGAAAACCTACAGCGGCCGTCATTTTACGTACTTGTCTAAATTTACCTTCTCTTAAAGTAATAGAAACCCAACTAGTTGAGCCGTGCCTATCATCTCTAATTTTTTTTGCTCTTTTGGGGAGTTGAGGAGTTTTATCTATTTTTTTAACAATACAGTTTTTTGTAAAATATAGACCAGTTTCAGTGCTAATTTCTACACCATTTTTTAATTGCTCAATTGCTTCTGAAGTAATTTTTCCATCAACTTGTGCGTAGTATTTTTTTTCAACTTTACTACTTCTAATAAACTCACTCACTTTTCCATCAGTTGTTAGAAATAAAAGCCCTTCTGAAGTTTCATCTAAGCGCCCAATTGCCATCGTATTTTTAGGGAAATTATATAATTCACCTAACATTTTTTTATTTTTACGTCTGGTTTGATTATTCACAAACTGACTTAAATAACCAAATGGTTTAAAAATTATAAAATGCTGATGTTGTTGAGAATTTTTAAGCTGTTCCATTTAAAATTTCATAAACTAATTCTTTGGTAAGTTTTTGTCCTGCTGCTTTTTCTCTAATTTTATCGAAATTAAAAAGAAAATCACAACCACTTTTAAATTCACTACAACCATAAGCCGTTTTTCCTTTAAGTACAGTTCCTTTTTTACACTTAGGACAAGTTAATATGTCAGGAATTTTATTATTAACAACTTTCTTTTCTTCTAATTTTAAGTTGAAATTTTCATCAAAACGGACTAAACCTTCAGTTGTGCCAGTTTCAGTTTTAAAACCTTTTAAGTTTACTGTACATCCTTTATTTAATAAACGTATATATTGATTTTCTGAAATCTTTTTATCTAAAAAGTTAAATGGAAGACGAAGTGTACAACCATTTTTATAATCATTACAACCATAAGCTATTTTACCTTTTAAAATGGTGCCATTTTTACATTTAGGACATTTTTCTGCAGTAATTCCAGTTTTTTTAGTTGCTATTTTTTTTACCGTTGTTTTAGCAATGTTTGTTGATGAAATATTAGCTCTTCTAGTTTCAGAACGAACTTCGTACACTAAATTATCCACCATATTTTTCATGTTTTTTATGAATGTTCCGGCATTAAAATTTCCTTGCTCAATTTCTTTTAATTTTTTTTCCCATCTACCAGTTAATTCGGCAGATTTTAACAATTCATTTTGTATGGTATCTATTAACTGAATGCCAGTAAGAGTTGGTATAAGCTTTTTCTTTTTACGCTCAATATATTTGCGTCTAAATAAGGTTTCAATAATATTTGCACGAGTAGAAGGACGACCAATACCGTTTTCTTTCATTACTTCGCGTAAATCGTCATCATCTACTTGTTTTCCAGCAGTTTCCATTGCTCTTAAAAGTGTAGCTTCTGTATAATAACTTGGAGCCTTGGTTTGTTTTTCTAGAAATGATGGAATATGACTTCCTTTTTCTCCTTTTTTAAATGTTGGTAGAATTCCAACTTCTTTTTTTTCAACTCCAGGAGTTTCAAAAACAATACGCCAACCTTTTTCTAATATTTCCTTCCCACTAGTTTTAAAAGTTACATCATCTGCTTTTCCAATTACTGCAGTATTTGAAACTTTACAGTCTTCATAAAAAACACCAATAAATCTTTTTGTTATAATATCATAAACTTGTTGTTGAGCGTATTGCAAATTTATTTGAACTCCAGTTGGAATAATTGCGTGGTGATCGGTTACTTTTTTATCATCAAAAACTTTTGATGATTTCTTTATTTTTTTCTTTAATAAAGGTTGAGTTAAAGCATTATAGTTGGTTAAATTTTTTAAAATACCTTCAATTTTTGGGTATACATCATTAGGTAAAAATGTGGTGTCAACTCTTGGATAAGTAACGGCTTTTTGTTCGTATAGTTTTTGAACAATTTTTAAGGTTTCATCAGCCGAAAAACTAAACTTATTATTGCAATAAACTTGTAAACCAGTTAAGTCAAATAATTTTGGAGCGTACTCTGTACCTTTCTTTTTTGTAATGGAAACAATTTCAAAATCACTTTCTTTTACTTTATTTGCGAAAATTTCACCTTCCTCTTTCTTTAAAAACCGACCTTCTTCACAATTAAAGAGTGTTTCCCTATACAATGTTTGTAATTCCCAATAAGGTTTAGGTTTAAAACTTTCAATTTCTTTAAATCTATTTACTAACATTGCTAAAGTTGGAGTTTGAACTCTTCCTACAGAAAGCATTTGTTTGTATCCACCGTGTTTTACAGTGTACAATCTGGTGGCATTCATTCCTAATAACCAATCTCCAATTGCTCTTGAAAACCCAGCATAATATAAATTATCGTAATTTTCAGAAGGTTTTAAATTTTGAAATCCCTCTTTTATAGCTTCAGTAGTTAAAGAAGAAATCCATAAGCGCAAAACTTCACCTTTATAATTCGCCTGATTTATAACCCAACGTTGAATTAATTCTCCTTCTTGCCCAGCATCACCGCAATTTATAATAACAGACGCTTTATCAAATAAGCTTTTTACAATATTAAATTGCTTTTGAATTCCATCATTTGAAACAACTTTTGTTTGAAATTTTTCTGGAAGCATTGGTAAATTATTCAAATCCCAGCTTTTCCAGTAAGGCTTGTAATCATTAGGTTCAAATAAAGTACATAAATGCCCAAAAGTATAGGTTACTGCATAACCATTTCCTTCAAAATAACCATCGCGTTTTGTGTTTGCTCCTAAAACAGTAGCAATTTCTCTAGCAACGCTTGGTTTTTCAGCAATACATACTTTCATTTAGGCAGAAAAATTTAAAGTTTGAAAAGTACGGATTTTTGATGGAAATATTATAATACAATTATTGATTTTAGAGCATTTTATAAAAGAAAGTTTAAATTTATTGTAAATGAAAGATAAATTTGCAATTGAACTTTCATACTCTAAATATATTGATATATTTAACAAAATATTTATAACCTTAAGTTATCGCTGTTAAAAAAATAGAAAATAATGAAATCATTTACAATTCAAGAAATCAATACAATTTTAAAAGGTGAGTTAGTTGGGAATACAGACCAAAAAATTACTTCCCCTGAGCAATTAGAAAAAGCAACTAAAAATCAAATTACATTTATTGGTAGTAGGAAATATGTGCACTTATGGGATAAATCCAATGCAAGTGCTGCAATTGTAAACGATAATTTAAAGATTGAACCTAAAGATAACCAAGCATTAATTAAAGTAAAAAATGCGGATTTAGCGATGGCAAAATTGTTAGAAGCATTTAATCCTTGCCCACCTCAATTTGATGTTGATATTCATCCTACAGCTGTAATTCATGAATCTGCTAGTATTGGAAATGGTTGTAAGATTGGTGCTAATTGCTATATTGGTAGAGGTGTTGTAATTGGTGACGGTGCAATTTTATATCCAAATGTTTCCATTTTTGATGAAACAATAATAGGAAGTCATACTGTTATTTGGTCAGGTACGGTCATTCGTGAGCGTTGTGAAATTGGAAGTCACTGTATTTTTCATACGAATGTTAGTATTGGCGCTGATGGTTTTGGATACAGACCTAGTGATGATGGAAGAGGTCTTGTAAAAATACCTCAAATAGGAAATGTTGTAATTGGAAATTATGTTGAAATAGGTGCTAACTCTACAGTTGATAGAGCAAAATTTAGTTCTACTGTTATTGGTGATGGTTGTAAAATAGATAATTTAGTTCAAATTGCTCATAATTGTGTTTTAGGCCGTTCTTGTATTATGGCAGGAAGTAGTGGTTTAGCAGGTTCTGTAACCTTAGGAGATGGCGTTATTATAGGAGGAAGTTCTTCAATAAAGGATCATTTAACAATTCATTCAGGTGCTGTTGTTGGTGGAGGTTCTGGTGTAATGAGCGATGTTGCTGCTGGTAAAACGGTAGTGGGTTATCCAGCAACCGATTCTAGAGATATGTTTAGACAATGGGTAGCTTTAAGGAAACTTGGGAAAAGTTAATTTTATAATAGACTTATAAATAATCAATTGTATTTGCTAGGGTAATGAATCCATATAAAATTATGAAAGAAGCATTAAAAGAAATAAAACCAGGTTTTGGTTTGGGCAATTTAAAATTTGGAATGTCTAGAGCTGAAGTTAAATTAATTATAGGAGAACCATCATTTATTGATAAGTATTCTCATTCCGATTCTAATGAAGACTTAACAGAAGCTTGGGAATATGATGAATTAAAACTATCGCTTAGTTTTGATGAAGAGGAAGATTGGAAATTACTTTTAATTTCAGTTTCTTCTAAATTTTATCAGTTGCAAGGAAAAAAATTAGTTGGTTTAGAAGAAAGCGATTTATTAAAATATTTGAAAGATATTAATTTAGGGGGCTTAAATTTAGAAGATTGTTCAGAAAATGATAGTGAAGATCAAAAAGTAATTGAAATAGATGAAAAATCTATTAACTTTTGGCTAAACGATGGTGTTTTAGATGAAATACAATGGTCACCATTATTTATTGATGATGATACTATAAAGTGGCCTAAATAAAAAAGCCGAGATTTTAAATCTCGACTTTTTTAAAATTTCAAGGTATTTATGTTCAAAATTTAATAACTATTAAACGTTACATTTCCATAGCTAGTTTTTAAAATAATGCTACTATTTGAGTTTGATGAATTAAAATATCCTTCATATTTTTTTGAAGTTGATTTTTTAATTTCTTTGGTAAAAGTAAAACCTTCATCAAATTTAAATTCACCATAATTTATAGAAGCAGTAATATTAAATGATGCTGAAGAACTTACACCAAATTTCACGTTAGTATATGAAGATGTTAATTTTATGCTTTTAAAATTAGTATCTAACTCTTTAATTTTTATTGAACCGTAATCAGCATTTAAATCTCCCATCTCTCTTAACTTTCCAACAGTTGTATGCATATAGTCACTATTTCCAATTAAACTTTCACAATTTTCAATTTTTAAATCTCCATAATCACAGTTGTAATTTAAACTTTCAAGCTTCCCAAAAGAAATATGTGAATAATCGGCATTTAATTTAATTTTTCCAGATTTTTCAACGTGCAGTGTAGAGTAATCAGCATTAATTTCACCATCTTTCATAAAATCAATAGTTGATTTATTGGTATAATCTATATTAATATGGTTGTTAGCATTTAATAATTCACCAATAGTTAATTTACCATAATCACAATTAATTTTTGAAGTTCCTTCTAGTTTATCTAAACTAATTGCTCCGTAATCGTTATTTAAATCAACATTATTTGTTACAGGTATTTTAATAATATAATCAATTTGCATATTTACATTATTATTTTTCCCCCATAAGTTCCAATTGCTTGAGTTTTTTTCAATGATAGTTTTAGCTGAAACATTGCTTGAACTTGCTTCAAATTCAACATCAATTTGTTTTAAACGTTTTTCAACTTTATCTTCATCATTCCCATTGGTAGTAATGGTTATGTCAATTACAATTTTATTTTCATTCCAACTTGCAATTGTAATATTTCCATATTTATTATTCACATTTAAAGTAGCATCTTTAGATACTTTATACTCCTTATTTATGGTTTTAGACTTGGTATATTTTCCTTTTTTATCAGTAGCAGTAATTGTAAGTGGTATTAGGAAAATTATAAGTACTATTTTATATATAGTTTTCATTGTTTTGTGTTTTTAATTGTTTTATTGTTTCAATTTGAATTAACAAACTTTGTAAAATATCAATACGTTGTTGAAAATTTGAAATCATTGCGTAAATAATTCTTCTGTCTTCACTACTTTCTTTGAGCTCTAAAGTAAGTAGCTGGTATTGATTTTCTAGTTTGTTTATTTGTAAAAGAGCATCGTTAATTAGTTGCTCAGTTGTAGTATTTCGTTCATTTTCAATTGTTGAAAGTTCTTTTTGAATTGTTGTAATAAAATAACTTTGTGTTTCTTCCATTTCAGAAGAAATACCTGCTAATTCCATTCCTTTATTAGAGAATGATGCTCCCATCCAAACGCCAACCATTAATATTATGGAGGCTGCAACAGCTGCATACGAAAATAATTTAAAGCTTTTCTTTGAAGTAGGTTTACTGTTTAGTTTAGCTTCAAACCTGTTAAAATGACCAATAGATGGTTCTTCAATATCAAATTGATTTTCTAACTCTTTAAATGTATGTTCTAAATTATCTTTCATTTTTATTGAGATAAAAGTTGTCTTAATTTATTTTTTGCTCTAGATACAGTTGTTCTACTATTTTCATAACTTATATCCATAATTTGAGCTATTTCTTCATAATCGTATCCTTCAATTAAATTTAACGTTAATGCCACTTTATAATTATTTTTAAGTTGCGCTACTTTGTTTAAAATGTCACTCGTTTTTAACAAACTGTAATCGTGCTTTTCATCTTCAACATCTTTTACAGTTACTTTTTCAAGTGAAACAGTTTCTAGTTTGTTATTATTTTTTAAAGCTGTTAAACTTTTATTTATTACAATTCTTTTTAACCAAGCTCCAAAAGTTACAGTTTCACTAAATGAATCTAATTTTGTGAAAGCAGCTAAAAATGATTCTTGCATTATGTCTTCAGCTTCAAAACTATTATTTACAATTCTTAAAGCCGTATTATACATTGCTTTATAGTATTGTTTATACAGTGAAAACTGTGCTGTTTTATCACCTTTTTTACAACGTTCTACAAGTTGGTTTTTATGTTGAATCTGTACTTCCAAAAATTGATTTCTATATTAAAGACATTGTTATTTGTAAACTGTTACAGTTTTATTTAAAGTTACTAAAAAAATATGTTTAGGTTTCACTTATTTGGCATAACAATTGAAATTTAATAATTGAAAATATTGTTAGCGCAATTATAAACTATTGATAATCAGAAAAATAAATCATTTTCGTTTTAATGTTTTCTTCAAAAAGGAATTTATTAATGACAAAATGACCCAATAAAGACTATGAGTAAATCAAAATTTTTAAATATAGACAATATGTCATTACAGCACATTTTAGATGAAGATGCTGATTTAATACCTTTAATGACCCCTGAAGATGAAGAGGAAATAAATAAAGAAGATGTACCAGATGTATTACCAATTTTGCCATTGCGTAATACTGTTTTGTTTCCGGGAGTTGTAATACCAATTACTGCAGGAAGAGATAAATCAATACAATTAATTAAGGAAGCAAATAAAGGAAATAAAATTATTGGTGTTGTAGCACAAAAAAATGAAACAGTTGAAGACCCAACAATTAATGATATTCATAAAGTTGGAACAGTTGCACGTATTTTAAGAATGCTAAAAATGCCTGACGGAAATATAACTGTAATTATTCAAGGAAAAAAACAATTTGAAGTTGATACTTTTGTACAAGAAGAACCTTATATACAGGCAACTACAAAAGCACGCGTTGAAGATAGATCAGAAGAGAAAGAACCTGAATTTGTAGCAATTATAGATTCAATTAAAGAGATGGCTGTTCGTATTATTAAGGAAAATCCAAATTTACCTTCAGAAGCTTCTTTTGCAATAAAAAATATTGAAAGTAAACCATTTTTGATAAATTTTGTTTCGTCTAATATGAACTTAAAAGTTGAAGAAAAACAAGAATTATTAGAAACTACGAACTTAAAAGAACGTGCTTTATTGACGCTGAAAAAGATGGATGCTGAGTTACAGCGTTTAGAATTGCATAGTGATATTCAATCTAAAACACGTTCTGATATGGATCAGCAACAACGTGAATATTACTTACATCAGCAATTAAAAACAATTCAAGAAGAATTAGGAGGCGTTTCGTACGATGAGGATTTGGAAGAAATGCGTGTGAAATCTAAATCTAAAAAGTGGAATAAAGATATTCAAGAAACGTTTGATAAAGAGTTAGGGCGTTTACAACGTATGAACCCACAAGCTGCTGAGTATTCAATTCAGCGCAATTATTTAGATTTATTGTTAGAGTTACCTTGGAACGAATATTCTAAAGATAAATTTGATTTAAAACGAGCTCAAAAAATATTAGACAGAGATCATTTTGGGTTGGATAAAGTAAAAGAACGTATTATTGAACATTTAGCTGTGTTGAAATTAAAAGGCGATATGAAATCGCCAATAATTTGTTTGTACGGCCCTCCAGGAGTTGGTAAAACTTCTTTAGGAAAATCAATAGCTGAAGCATTGGGAAGGAAGTATGTGAGAATGTCTTTAGGTGGTGTGCGTGATGAAGCTGAAATACGTGGACATAGAAAAACGTACATTGGTGCAATGCCAGGTAGAATTATTAAAGACATTAAAAAAGCAGGAACATCAAACCCTGTTTTTGTATTGGATGAGATTGATAAATTAGCCTCCTCAAGTCATAATGGAGATCCATCTTCAGCAATGTTAGAAGTTTTAGATCCTGAGCAAAATACTACTTTTTACGATAATTACTTAGAAAAAGATTACGATTTATCTAAAGTGTTGTTTGTTGCAACAGCAAATAGTTTATCAACAATTCCTTGGGCTTTACGTGATAGAATGGAAATTATTAACGTTTCGGGTTATACTATTGAAGAAAAAGTTGAAATAGCAAAACGTCATTTATTGCCAAAACAGTTAAAGGAACATGGTTTAACTAGTGAGCACCTTCAAATAGGAAAAAAACAATTGGAAAAAATTGTTGAAGCTTATACTCGTGAATCTGGAGTAAGAGGTTTAGAAAAACAAATAGCTAAAATGGTGCGTTTTGCAGCAAAATCTATTGCAATGGAGGAGGAGTACGATACTAAAATTTCAATAGAAATTATTGAAAAAGTATTAGGACCCTCACATTTAGAGCGTGATAAATATGAAAGTAACGATGTTGCAGGTGTTGTAACAGGTTTGGCTTGGACAAGTGTTGGAGGTGATATTTTATTTATTGAATCTATTATTTCAAAAGGAAAAGGACTTACAATTACGGGTAATTTAGGGAAAGTAATGAAGGAGTCTGCAACAATTGCTATGGAATATATTAGAGCAAATGCAAGTGATTTTGGAATTGATAGTGAAATTTTAGACAAATACAAAGTGCATATTCACGTTCCTGAAGGCGCAACGCCTAAAGATGGGCCAAGTGCAGGTATTACCATGTTAACATCATTAGTGTCAGTATTTACACAGCGAAAAGTTAAATCTAGATTAGCCATGACGGGTGAAATTACTTTAAGAGGTAAAGTATTACCAGTTGGTGGAATTAAAGAAAAAATATTGGCAGCAAAACGCGCTAATATTAAAGAATTAATTCTTTCTGTAGAGAATAGAAAAGATATTGAAGAAATTAAACAATCTTATTTAAAAGGATTAACATTTAATTATGTTTCTGAAATGAAAGAAGTTATAGATTTAGCTTTAACAAAACAAAAAGTTAAAAACGCTAAAAAATTATAATCAAAAAAAGCAGCCAATTGGCTAGTCATGGTCGGAAGAAATTTCGACCATTTTTTTTAGGTTTCAAAATGGTCTAGTTTGCCTTCACATTTTACAACAATCATAGCAATAGCCAAGTTTCTAAGCTCCATTTTAAATCTTCTTTTAGCGGTTTTATAACCTATTTTGTTGGCTTTCTTATATATTAAGATTAACATGGCAACAATTAAAGTCATATATAGCATGACCTCTATTCCATTTTTGTTTAACGAAACAAGATGGCTTACATTTAGTTCTTGTTTTATAAAACGAAAGAATACTTCAATATCCCATCTTCTTCTATAGGCTTGAGCAACTTGTTTAGCAGATAAATCAAAATTATTGGTAATAAACCAAAAGACTTTAGAATCTTCTGTTTTTGTTTTCGCAACAATTAGGCGAAAAGGGGTTTCTACCAATTCTTCTCTATAGTGAATATTCCCTTTTTTGTTGTTGATAGGTCTTCCTGTATAAAGATGCACTTTACTATCTTTAACAAGGGTCAGTTCTCCTAAATCTAAATCTTGACCTTGCTTAAGTAATGATTGTAGTTCTACATGTTTTCGATTTTCTTTTGCTCGAACAATAAAAGTAACAGCATCATTACTAAATGATTTCATCGTTCTTGTAGACTGAAGTCCTCTATCAATAACATAAATATTTTGATGGTGAGTTTCTTGCTTCACATGATTCATTATAGCTTCTGGTAAAGCTATGTTCTCACTAGAATACTTTGATTTAGTAAACACATCAAAATGGCAAGGCAATAAACCATCAAATGCAACACTATATTTGACTGACTTTTTACCACTTTTATTATCAAGTCCTTCTAACAGTTTTCCTGCTGCTTCACTAACCATAGAACTATCAACATGAATTAATTGGTGTTTTGCGTTGCCTTTATTTGGATAAGCATCATAAAATTGCCTGTAAACGCATTGGTAGATCTGCCTAAAGTAATCAGAATCAATTTTAGAGAGTCGTTCTGAAATAGAACTACGCCTTATACTTTCTGATTTATCCAAATCAAAGAGTGTTTTAAAAATCACATCATTAAATGTGTCTTCTAAAGTACGCTGACTAAGTTTTTCGTTTTCTAAAATACCATATAATAAAAGATAGAACATTTTTTTTCCGTGAAGAACTTTAGCATAGTAATCTACTTTAGTGGTTATCGAGAGTTTGGATAAAAGAGCTTCTGGAATAACTCTTAATAATTGATTTACTGAAATTTTGTGACCTTTAAATATCGACATAATAAACTGATTAGCAGATATTAAGATACGAAAATTATGTCAAACACGCAAGGTAAATAATTGAGAATCAGATGATTAATTTACTTTGTGATCCTTTATAAAATAGAAAAGTCGGAAGAAAAAATCTTCCGACCATGACTACCAATTGGCTGCTTTTTTTATACGTTTCTTATATCTAAAATTCGCCCGTTTTTTAATTCACCAGAAATATCTAAATGGTAAATTTTAGTAGCAACTTCATTAGGTGAAATTAATTCACCGTGTTCATGAAAATCAATAAACCGTTGAACTGACTTGAAATTTTCTTTGGGTGTGTTTCTTGCTTCAGCTTGCATATCTGTGTCAACAATTCCTGGGTAAATAGAAACAATACTTACACCGTTTTGCACCTCTTTTTGTTCTTTAGAAAGTACTTTAGTCATCATGTCTACACCTGCTTTTGAAGAGCAATACATAGCCCAGCTTTCATATGGGTTAATAGCTGCACCAGATGAAATATTGAATAGTTGCTTTTTACAATCCCAATCTTTTGAAAGTTTTATAAATAGAGAATTTAAAATTAATGGAGCCACTAAATTAACTTGAATAGTATAGCTAATATTTGATGGAGAAATGTTTTCTAAAGTATTTACCGTTCCTAAATTTCCAGCATTATTAATTAGCGTTAAATTAACAGTGTTATTTTTATCAAAATGAGAAAATATTTCTACCATTGTATTTTCAATAGTATCTGGTTTGCTTAAATCACATTGATAATGTTCAACAGTATATAATTTTTCAATGTTACTTTTTGAAATTGAAATTACTCTATAGCCATTTTTATGATAAACACTTGCTAAGCCTAAACCTAAACCTCTATTCCCTCCAGTTATAATTACAATTTTCTCCATAATAGTATATTTGTTTTACTAAGGTAGAAAAATATTTTGATTGAAATAATACAGCTGATTTTATTTGTAGAATTTTTTTGATGCATTCCAAAATACATCCATTTCAGTGAGTGACATATCATGCAAATCTTTACCAATTTTTTTAGCTTCTTTTTCTAAAAATTGAAAGCGATTGATAAATTTTTTATTGGTGCGTTCTAAAGCATTTTCTGGATTTACGTTTATAAAACGAGCATAATTAATCATTGAAAATAAAACGTCACCAAATTCGGCTTCAATAGCATCTGTATTACCTTTCTTAATTTCAGTATTTAATTCAGAAAGTTCTTCTTGTACTTTTTCCCAAACTTGTGCTGGTTTTTCCCAATCAAAACCTACACCTGCAACTTTATCTTGAATTCTGTTTGCTTTTACCATAGCAGGTAACGATTTTGGAACACCTTCTAAAACAGAGTTTTTACCTTCTTTTAATTTAAGTTTTTCCCAGTTTTGTTTCACTTCTTCTTCATCCTTCACTTCTACATTGCTATAAATATGCGGGTGACGATAAATTAGTTTTTCGGCAATAGAATTTGCAACATCAGCGATGTCAAAATCATTGGTTTCAGAACCAATTTTAGCGTAAAAAACAATGTGAAGTAAAACGTCTCCTAACTCTTTTTTAATTTCTTGTAAGTCATTATTAAGAATTGCGTCACCTAATTCATAGGTTTCTTCAATAGTTAAATGCCGCAGTGATTCAAAAGTTTGCTTTTTATCCCACGGACATTTTAAGCGCAACTCATCCATAATGTCTAATAAACGACCAAATGCTTGTAATTGCTGTTCGCGAGTATTCATAAATTAAGCTTCTTCAGTTTCCTCTTCGGCCTCTTTTATTGCTGTAAAATCAAAGCTTTTTGAAGCTAATAAATTATACCATTGTAATACTTTTTTAATATTTGAAGTATATACACGTTCTTCATCAAAATCTGGTAATATTTCTCTAAAGTATGAAGTTAAAATAGTACCACTTTCTTTATGGCTAATAGCTTCTTTACCACTTTCTTTTTCACCAATGCCTTTTAATACAATTCGCAACGGAATTTCTTCTTCATACGTATAAATTGCAATTTCGTTTAAAGCGCTAATGTTGTGAGTAACAGTAATTGGAAATCTTTTTGAATCAATTAGCGATTCTACAATAATACCACCTTTAGATTGTGCTTTAATTTCGTATAATCCTGGTTTTCCGTTAATTGCAACTATATCTTTTAATTCCATAATATTCTTATTTTTTTAGAAAAGGAAATTTCATTCTGTAACTTGGATTTATTTTTCCTTTTGAAATATTTTCTAATTTCTTTTTAATTAATCGTTTTTTTAATGATGAAATTTTATCGGTAAATAATATTCCTTCAATGTGATCGTATTCGTGTTGAACAACTCTTGCGGCTAGTCCGTCTAGTACATCGGTGTGTTTTTTAAAATTTTCATCTAAATACTCAATAGTAATTTTTTCTTCTCTGTATACGTCTTCAGTAATATCAGGAATACTTAAGCAGCCTTCGTTAAAAGCCCATTCATCACCTTCTTCTTTTATTATTTTAGCGTTAATAAAAACCTTTTTGAAAGTTGCTAAAAAATTACGCTCATTTTCATCTAGATCTTTATCATTTTCAAACGGAGAAGTATCAACAATAAAAATTCTAATTGCTTTACCAATTTGAGGCGCAGCTAAACCAATACCGTTTGCATTTACCATGGTTTCTTGCATATTTTGAATAAGTTGAGAAAGATTTGGGTACTCTTTATCAACATCAATACCTACTTTTCTTAAAACAGGGTCGCCATATGCAATAATTGGTAATATCATATTCTTTTTTTGGTTTGCAAAAGTACAAAAGATTAGATAAATAATGAAATAGTTATCATTAAACTGAAAATTAAATGAAAGTTTAGTATAAAAAAATAGTAGAGTTTATAAAACCTGATACTTTTGTTGTGTTATTTAATTTAGGTAATTTTGGTAAAAATATAGATATGAGTTTTAAATTCCCTTGGTTTAAATCAGATAAAAATAATAGTATTTACCTTTCTTATGATGCGCATAGAAATAATTTTGGAGATATTTTAAACCCAATAATTGCTAATTTTTTTGGTTCAAAAAAAGTTAAAAGAATATCGAAAAGAAAGTGTAGAAAACTTACACACTATTTTATGATAGGTTCTATTCTGCAAAGAAGTACTCGTAATTCTATTATTTGGGGAAGTGGTTTTATTTCTGCTGATTCAATTTGTGATGAACTTCCCAAAAAGGTTTTAGCGGTTAGAGGTCCTTTAACTAGAGCGAAATTGATTGAACTTGGTGTAGATTGTCCTAAAATTTATGGTGATCCTGCATTATTGTTACCTGAAGTATATCCTGCAAAACATAAAACAGCACACTATAAATTAGGTATTATTCCTCATTATCACGATAAAAATAACTCATTATTAAAAAGTCTATTTTCTAATAATCCTGCAATTAATATTATTGATGTTCAAAATAAAAACCCATTAAAAGTTGTTGATGAAATGTTGAAGTGCGAAAAAATTATTTCAAGTTCACTGCATGGGATAATTATTGCTGATGCATATAAGATACCATCTGTTTGGGTAGAATTTTCAGATAAAGTTTTTGGGTCGGGTTTTAAATTTAGAGATTATTTTGAATCGGTAGGGCGTTTAGATAAAACTCCTTATCAATTTGAGGAATTTAAAAATTTAGATGAAATTCTAAATGTTTTTGAAGAATATGAAATTGAGATAGATTTAGAAAAACTCAAAAAGTCATTTCCTTTTTAAACCTTTTATTATTGATTTAAATAAGTTTGTAAAATAATGGTTGCACTAATTTCATCAACAAGAGCTTTGTTTTGACGTTGTTTTTTTTTCAAACCACTATCAATCATGCTTTGAAAAGCCATTTTTGAAGTAAAACGTTCGTCAACTCTTTTTATTGGAATTTTTGGAAATGTTTGACTTAATTTTAAAATGAATGGCCTTATAAATTGTTCGCTTTCGCTTTCAGTATTATTTAGTTGTTTTGGTTCTCCAACAATAAATAATTCTACACGTTCAGTTTTTAAATATTCAGTTAAAAAAGAGAATATTTTTTTAGTATTAACTGTAGTTAACCCTGATGCAATAATTTGTAATTCATCTGTTACAGCAATGCCAGTTCTTTTTTCTCCGTAATCAAAAGCTAAAATTCGAGCCAAAATATTAACGATATTTTTAAAGTTGTGCAAATTTAGTGATTTTGAACGATAATTTTTTTTTAAACTATATATTTGTGCTCAATAGAATTTTTAAAGAATGAATGCAATAAAAAAAATTATAGAAGCCGCTTGGGAAAATAGAGAATTGTTAAAAGAAGAAATTACTCAAAATACAATTCGTGAAGTTGTTAATTTATTAGATAGTGGTACACTTCGTGTAGCTGAACCTATTGATGGTGGCTGGCAAGTAAATGAATGGGTGAAAAAAGCAGTGGTATTATATTTTCCTATACAAAAAATGAAAACTTTAGAAGTTGGTATTTTTGAATATCATGATAAGATTCCATTAAAAACGGGTTATAAAGAAAAAGGAATTAGAGTTGTACCGCATGCAGTTGCTCGTCACGGTTCTTATATTGCTCCAGGAACTATTTTAATGCCAAGTTATATAAATATTGGTGCTTATGTAGGTGAAGGAACTATGGTTGATACTTGGGCTACAGTAGGTAGTTGTGCTCAAATTGGAAAAAATGTTCATTTAAGTGGTGGAGTTGGTATTGGTGGAGTTTTAGAACCTTTACAAGCCGCTCCAGTTATTATTGAAGACAATGTATTTGTTGGTTCTCGTTGTATTGTTGTTGAAGGTGTTCATGTTGAAACTGAAGCTGTTTTAGGTGCTGGTGTGGTTTTAACAATGAGCACTAAAATTATTGATGTTACTGGTGATAAACCTATTGAAATGAAAGGGAGAGTTCCTGCTCGTTCTGTAGTAATTCCTGGTAGTTATAAAAAACAATTTCCTGCAGGAGAGTTTAATGTTCCTTGTGCTATGATTATTGGTAAGCGTAAAGAAAGTACTAATAAAAAAACCTCATTAAATGATGCGCTTCGTGAAAATGATGTTGCAGTTTAATTAGAAACTCAGAATAAATTAAAAAAACTTCAAAAAATATTTTTTGAAGTTTTTTTTATAACTATTATTTAAAGGTTTATTTTTGCAAAATTAGTATGCTAAAGTTAGAATTAAATAAATCTCTAGAAGTATTAAATAATCAAAAAATACTTTTATATCCAACTGACACTGTTTGGGGAATTGGTTGTGATGCAACTTCAGAAAAGGCTGTGGGAACTATTTTTAAGATTAAAGAACGAAACGAAAGTAAAAGTTTAATAATTTTAGTTGATGGTATTGAAATGCTTCAAAAATACATTCCAACAATTTCAGAAAACATTTTAAGTCTTTTGTCAAAAACTACAAAACCAACAACTATTATTTATAACAATCCAATTGGTTTAGCTAAAAATGTGGTGGCAAAAGATAACTCTGTGGCGATTAGAATTGTTAAAAGCGATTTTTGTAAGCAATTAATTACTGCATTTGGGAAACCAATAGTTTCAACTTCAGCAAATATTAGCGGAAATAAAACTCCTAAATGTTTTAAAGAAATAGATAAATCAATTTTGGATAGCGTAGACTATATTGTAAATTTGCATAGCGAAGTAGTCAATGATAAATCTTCTACCATATTAAAAGTAGCTGATAACGGTGAGCTAATAGTACTTCGAAATTAATTTATGTCAATAAACAACAGTTATAAAGATGCATTAACGCATCCTATTTTTGAATATATATCAAAAGCATCCACTAATTTACAATTAGAAACCTATGTTATTGGGGGTTTTGTACGTGATTATTTTTTAAAGCGAGGAACTCCTGACGATATTGATATTGTAGCTATTGGTAGCGGAATTGACTTAGCTAAAGAGGTTGCAAAATTGTTGCCTAACAACCCAAAAGTACAAGTTTTTAAAACATACGGAACAGCTATGTTACGTTTTGAAGATATTGAAATTGAATTTGTTGGCGCTAGAAAGGAGTCTTATAATGAAGATAGTAGAAATCCCGTTGTTGAAGATGGAACTTTACAAGACGATCAAAATAGACGAGATTTTACTATAAATGCGTTGGCATTAAGTTTAAATAAAACAGATTTTGGAACATTGCTAGATCCTTTTAACGGATTAAATGATTTGCAAAACAAAGTCATAAAAACACCTTTAAATCCAGATATTACCTATTCAGATGATCCATTGCGAATGATGCGTGCTGTACGTTTTTCATCTCAATTAAATTTCAATATTGAAAGTGAATCACTAAGTGCAATTAAACGAAATGCAAGTAGATTAGACATTATTACTTGTGAACGTATTATAGTTGAATTTAATAAGATAATGCTTTCTAAAGTTCCTTCAGTTGGATTATTATTGCTTCATAAAACAAGTTTATTGGAACGTTTTTTAATTGAACTTACTAATTTACAAGGTGTAGATGAAGTAGAAGGGCAGAAGCATAAAGATAACTTTTACCACACTTTAGAAGTGGTAGATAATATTTCTGAGAACACCAATAATTTGTGGTTGCGTTGGGCTGCGCTTTTGCATGATATTGGTAAAGCACCTACCAAAAAATTTGATACTATTATTGGTTGGACTTTTCATAGCCACGAATTTGTAGGTGCAAAAATGGTGTATAAATTATTTAAACGGTTAAAAATGCCTTTGAATGAGAAAATGAAATTTGTTCAGAAAATGGTCTATTTAAGTTCTCGTCCAATTGTATTGGCAACTGATGTTACTGACTCAGCGGTTAGACGTTTAATTTTTGATACAGGTGATGATATTGATAGTTTAATGACGTTGTGTGAAGCTGATATTACCACTAAAAATCCTGCTAAATTTAAAAAGTACCATAACAACTTTAAAATTGTTCGAGAAAAAATTAAAGAAGTTGAAGAACGAGACCACGTTCGTAATTTTCAACCACCAATTTCTGGTGAATTAATTATGGAAACCTTTAACTTAAAACCTTGCCGAGAAATTGGAACAATTAAAGATGCTATTAAAGAAGCAATTTTAGAAGGTGAAATAACTAATAATTATGATGAAGCTTATGCTTTTATGCTTAAAAGAGCTGAGAAATTAGGATTGAAAATAGTTAGTAATTAATAATTATTTAAAAAGATTGCATAGTAACTAGCTTAAAGTATTCACCTTTTTTTGTAATTAACTCTTCGTGTTTACCTTGTTCAACAATTTTACCCTTTTTCATAACTACAATTAAATCGGCTTTTTGAATTGTAGATAACCTGTGAGCAATAACTAATGACGTTCTGTTTTCCATCATTTTCTCTAGTGCTTTTTGTACTAATTGTTCGCTCTCGGTATCAAGTGCAGAAGTAGCTTCATCTAAAATCATTATTGGAGGATTTTTAAGTACAGCACGCGCAATACTTAAACGTTGTTTTTGTCCACCAGAAAGCGTATTTCCACTGTCACCAATATTTGTTTCGTATTGGTTAGGTAAATCTTTAATAAACTCATGTGCGTTCGCAATTTTAGAAGCTTCAATTACCTGTTCAATTGTTTCATTTTCAACACCTAAACTTATGTTATTTTTAACAGTGTCATTAAATAAAATTGATTCCTGTGAAACTATTCCCATTAAATTACGCAGTGATTTTTGTTGAATGTCTTTTATGTCAACTCCATCAATTTTAATTACTCCAGTATTTACATCATAAAAACGTGTAATTAAATTTGCAAGTGTAGATTTCCCACTACCAGATTGACCAACCAAAGCTACTGTTTTCCCTTTTGGAATATGTAAAGAGAAATCTTTAAGAACATATTCATTTAAATATTTAAATGAAATATTTTCAAAAGAAATAGCAGTTTTAAATGTATCTTTTTTTGAAGCATTTGGTTTATCTACAATGGTATTTTTGGTTTCTAAAACTGTTAAAATTCGTTCAGCTGAAGCATTTCCCTTTTGAATGTTATAAAATGCTG
>NZ_WTAR01000031.1 GCF_013139515.1 Lutibacter sp. | reverse complement strand
TCTGTAATCCATTCACCATCAACAATAAATTTATACTCGTATTCTCCCGGCCTTAATTGTAATGTTAATTCCCAACCATCTTCAGTTTTTAACATGCTAAAATAGTTTTCATTCCATCTACTAAATGTACCTGATAAAATAACTTTTTGTGCATTTTTATATCCCTTTATTTTAAACGAAGCATTTCCGTTTTCGTCAACATACGCAGTGGTGAAATTTAAATTATATACATTTAATTGATGACCATTTTTTGTTGCTTCATTAATATTGAAATCTTCTTTTGATGGCTCAGCCCAATAGTAGTTATTAATTACAAATTTGAATTCCCATAAAAATTCATCAGTAAAATCATTAATTTTTTTTCTTAGTTCATATATGTTTTCATTTATTTTAATCATTTCCCATTTGTGTAATGACCAATTGTTAAATTCACCTGAAACTACAACATTATGAATATCAATATCCTCAAAATCTGATTTTGACCAATAATTATTTTTCGAAACATTCTTATAATCTCTTTTATCAAAAGAAAATACAATTTCATCTCCCTCAATTCTATAACCTTTTACTTTCTCGTTTTGTGCAAAAGTTTGTATGGTTACTAAAAGTAAAAATAATAGGATGCTATGTGTTATTATTCTTTTCATTTTCTAATAATAGGGTAATTTATGAAATATAGTTTTTCTTTTTGATAATTAATAATAGTTCTTTTGTATTTAAAGAATTCGTATCCTAAAACTCCATCAAGTTGAGTGCCAAAAACTTCATACATTTTACTAAGGTTTGTAAGCATGGTTTTCATTGGTCCTAAATAAATGGTTTCACTTAATTTTAAACGATTTAAATCTCCCATTAAAACTTCAACACGTTTATCGCTAGCGCCTGATAAATTAATACGCTTTTTTGGAACGAAATATGTGAAAACTTTTTTGTTTACACTTTTATTAATTTGATTAAATTCTGCGGCAGTATCTAAACCAAGCTTAAGTTTTTGATTATTGATATAACCATTTATAACGATGGTATGTTTTTTTAATTTGAAATTAAGACTATCTACAATTTTTTCTGCGTACACTCTAGGGTCTAATTTGTTGCCGTATTTATCAACTTTGGTTAAAGTTATTTGATTTAAGTAGAGGTCAATAAAAATTTCATAATCTTTTAAAACACTGTAGCCAATTATTCCTAAAAGTTTCATTTTTTTACTTTTTTCGATATGTGATAAATCGATGATGTCTGATTTTTGATTTTTTAAAATAAAGTGCTGTAAATTAAATGATTTTAATCTTTTTTCAATAGGGTTGTCAATATAACTTAGTACTCCGCTGGTTTTATTATTTTTTCTATTGTGGTTATACTTTGATGGAAAATGAATTTTGTTTAATAGTAGCGTTTCTGAGCCGGTATCAATAATAAAACTTCCTGTTTTGTTCAATACACTTGCTTCAACTACAATTAAGTGATCAATAAGTTTAAAAGGTATTCTAACAGTATTTTTGTTTAGGATTTCTGCTTTTGGAAAAACTACAATATCTATGTTGTTCGCAAAGTTATTTGCGAAGCATATAATAAATAATAGTATAGTTAATTTTCTTTTAAGCATGATTTATAATTAATCTGAGTTTAAGTTTAAGAGTTTAAAAAAAGCCTCTAAAATGCAAGTTTAGAGGCTTTGTTAAAAGGTTTTTTCAATATTTTAATTCAAATAATTACTGATATTCCTTTTTGTTTATCCATATAGTAAGTTTTAAAATTATGTTAGTTTAGTCTCTACTTGTATTAAAACTTACGTTTATTATACTGAATATTAGTTAGATACGGTATTTTACATAAATCCGCCTCCACCTTGAGTTTCATTATTGTCTCTAGCTTTACGTCTCTTTGCTTTGTTTTTGCCTCCTCCAAAACGGTACATAAAACCTAAGTAAGCTGTTCTACTTTCCCAGTTAAATTGACCATCAAAAGGGTATGGATTTTCAGATTCGAATTTAAATTTCATTCCTTCAAAAATGTCATTTACTCTTAAACTAACTGTTCCTTTTCCTTTTAATACATTTAAACTGGCTCCAGTATTAATCATCCACATTGGGTCTACTTTAAACTGTATAGATTCTCCACCGCCTCTGTACATTGCAAATAATTGAAAACGTAAGTTTTTACTTGCTTTAAAATTATTACTTACTCTAAAGTTTAAAGAGTTGTTGGTAATTTCAAGTTCTTCACCATTAGCAATACCGCTTTCCTTTTGTGTGTACAAATCAAAACTTGCATTTACTCTCCACCAATTTGCAAATTTATGATTGCTCGATAATTCTAAACCGTAACGGTTATTACTTTCTGTATTGAAGTAAGATATTTCTACATTATTGTCATCTAAAGGATCTTCATTTAAAACCCTAGTAATATTATCATTTACTCTTCTGTAAAAAGTACCTAAAGTAAACGAACCTTTTTCGTATTGATGTGTATAATTAAACTCAAATGAATTGGTAAATTGCGGTTTTAAATTTGGATTACCAACTG
>NZ_WTAR01000039.1 GCF_013139515.1 Lutibacter sp. | reverse complement strand
AACATACTTATTAATTATATATTGGGTTACAGGTTTCAATTCTTTCCCTGTAATTGGGTGTACTCCTCTAGAATTGAAATATTCAAATTCTCCATTTATAGATTTTCCATACCATATCACGGGTTTGTCTTTTATAAAAAAGGTTGTAGTTAAAGATACCTTTATCATTTTGAAATTTTCAATATCAATATTATTATTATTATTTATTGAAATGTTTTTAATTTTAGAATTACAATCAATTTTTTCATAATGATTATTTTTCCAAACAATACAGTTTTCAGTATTAAGTCCTACACTTATATAAAATCCAGAAGCAATAGTAGCCGATATTATTGCTGGGATTCCCCATTTTTTTACTAAACTAGCAATAATGTTTTGTCTTTTTGTTATAAAAGTACTTTTAGTTTGACCATAGTCACGTATGATAGACAAGTTTTTAGTTTCAAAATCAAGAAAATTTTTATAACCCAAATAGTTTGATATTATATTTTTTAACTCGCTATTTGGCTCACCAGACTTATTTTCTCTTTTTTCTACATATTTCTCATAATATCCTTTTATGGTTTTTGAGCTAATATAGTTTGGCTTTTTAAATTTTTCTTCAAGGATTTTTTCTACAAAATAAATTGAAATTCCATTCTTCGTCTTATTATCATTGTCTTTTTCATTTTTAATTTCAGTAAATAATTTTTCTAGCAATCTATCTATCATAATAGGTAAAATTAGGAAAATTAAAGTTATAAATAATTTGTAAAGATGTTAGATAAAATTCTCCAAAAAGGAGAAAATATTGTCCAAGTAATATCCATCTATTTTCCATCTAAATTGTGCATTCACTTCTAATCTTTGTACCAGAGTTAGCGAAAAACTTAATTAAGCACAAATTAAGAATGTGCATCAACTAATTATAAATGAAGCTCTAAAGCAGGAAAGACAATCGTTTTGGGAAGCAGTTCATCTTAACTGTTTTAGACTTCATACTTCCCGAGTGAAGAAGAGATAGTCTCTTCAACATAATTGTATTGCTGACAAGTAGAATACTGAGTAAAAAACTCGGAAGGCAATACTATTGTCAAATTTTAAAAACAGAAAAATGAAAAAAGTATTAATATTATTAGGAATTATTTTAATGAATGGAATGTTATTTTCTTGTTCTAATGATGATGATCAAGACTTAGATGCCTATCAACAGAATATTGAATTGTTTGGTACTGGAGGTGAAGATGATGTGATACCACCGCCTCCACCACCATTACCATAAAATTTAAATAATTTGATTATTGATTAACAGTTTTATGTTAATTTAGAGGAATGAAAAATTTAAAAATTGCATTCCTCTTTTTTTGTATTTGCAATCTATTTTTAGTCTCATCTTGTAATGAAAAATTATCAGTAAATAATGGGGTGGATACTACAATTGACTCTTTAGCTATTTTTATTCTCAAAATGAAAGATGAAAATTTTGATTATAAAACTCGTTTACACGCAGCAGAAAAAGCATTGCAATGGATAAATGTAACAAAAGATAGTTCCGTTCTAACTGATGTTTTAGCTTATAAAATTAATTTATTTGGAAATTTAATACAATACGATAGTGCAATTTATACTACCAAAAAATTATTACAAAAATCCATCAAAGAAAATGACTCACTATCCATTGGGAGGAATTATTATAGAATGGCATATTATTATAGTAGAAAAAGTCAAAATGATAGTGCTTATTACTATTATAATTTTCTTAAAAATGATTTTTTAAAATACAATGATAGTGTTACAAATGGAAATAATTTATTAGGAATGGCTATTGTTGAATTACATATAGGAGACTATGTTGCAAGTGAACATTCTGGTTCTTTAGCACTCAACTATTATAAAGATAAATACCCAAATTATTCATCATCCGTTTATAATAATTGGGCAATCTCCTCGAGAGCACAAGGTCAGTTAGAAGATGCGTTACTATTTTATAAAAAAGCGATTAGCCTTTCAACTTCAAAAAATAATAAAATAGTTATCAAAAGTAACTTAGCAAATGTTCATAGAGATTTAAAACAATATGATAAGTCAATTGAAATTCTAGATAGTTTAAAGAATATAGAGACATTAGATAGGAGAACTGAAGCCAAAATTATAGATAATTTAGCATATATAAAATGGCTGGCTAATAAAAATGAAAACGTACTACCAGAATTAGAAAAAGCATTGGAAATTAGAGTACAGGAAAACAACTTGTGGGGATTAATTGCAAGCTATGCACATCTTTCAAAATACTATGAAATTTCAAACCCAAGAGTTGCGCTTTCATATGCTTCAAAAATGTATCAAGTTGCAACTATTCAAAATAGCACTCAAGATCAATTAGAAGCGTTGCAAAAATTAATAGCTTTAGATAACTCAAAAAAATCTAAAGAGTATTACGGTACTTACATACGCATCAATGATAGTTTGCAAAAATCAAAACAAATAGCTCAACATAAATTTGCGAAAATTAGATATGAAAGTGATAAAAACCAGAAAGAGAATTTACAATTAAAAATACTCCAATCATCTAATAAGCTAAAATTAGAAAAGGAGAAAACTAGAACTGTTATTGGCTCTTTTTCAAGTGGCACAGCAGTCATTGGATTGTTAATTTTTGTATACTACCGAAAGAAAAAACATCAGCAAGAAAAGAGAGCAGAAGTTTATAAAACCGAAACACGTATTGCAAAAAAAATCCATGATGAAGTTGCTAACAACGTTGTAAATATTATGAACAAGGTTCAATATACGAAAGAACCGAAAGAAGTGCTTTTAGATGATTTAGAAAAGGTGTATTTGCTAACGCGTGATATTTCACATCAAAATAACAGCATTGAAATAGGTGATAAATTCGAAAATTCTTTAAAAGTATTATTAACTAGTTTTAATAGCGATAAAACTTCCGTAATTCTAAACGGTATTCAGACTGCTAAATTAGCATTTATAGATAAGGATAAGCAGATTGAAATATACAGAATATTACAAGAATTCATGGTAAATATGCAAAAACATAGTGAAGCCTCTTTAGTAGTAATTTCATTTAAACATACTAAAAATGACTATTTTATAAAGTATTCTGATAATGGAGTAGGATTGGAATTTGAAAAAATCACGTTAAAAAATGGACTTGAAAATGTGGAAACCCGTATAAAATCGTTAAACGGAAGTATTAATTTTGAAACATCTTTAAATAAGGGGTTTAAAGCATTTATAAGTTTCAAAAAATAAAAGGGATGTTTCAAAAAGTATTAATAGCAGAGGATATGGACTTTATTAACAATGGAATAAAGTCTCAATTATCAGATTTAGGAATACCAGAAATTGAGTATGTTCAACATTGTGATGAAGCATTGTTAAAATTAAAAAGCGCCAAATTAAATAATAAACCTTTTGATTTATTAATTAGTGATTTATCCTTTGAGGAGGATTCTGTAAAACAGAAAATAACTTCAGGTGATCAGTTGATTAAAGAAGTTAGAAAAGAGTTTTCTAATTTAAAAATTGTGGTATTTTCTGTTGAAGATAAACCGTATAGAATTCAAACATTATTTAATGAGCATACCATAAATGCGTATGTGTGGAAAAGTAGGGAAGGGCTGAGAGAACTTAAAAAAGCAATACATTTAATAGAAAGGTCTAATAGTACATACATTTCACCACAAGTAGCAAATTCTTTAACTAAAAGTAATGCAATTGAAATATCAGAGTATGATATTTTTCTAATAGAATGCCTTTCAAAAGGGTATTTACAAGAAGAAATAAGTGCTATTTTAAAAGAAAAAGACTGGTCGCCAACAAGTGTTAGCGCTATTGAGAAACGTTTAAAATTTCTAAAAGAACATTTTAATGCTAATAATCCAGCACATTTAATTTCAATTACAAAAGATTTAGGTCTTATTTAGAAAAAGGACAAGACTTATGGAGACCCGTATTTTTTTTGTTTTTTCATAATTCTAAGATATTTATTTTTAGTTAAACAGTCTTATAATAGTGTCCGGGTAAATGTGTAACTCCAGCTACCATCATGAAAGATATTGATACGATTAATAATGAATGTACAACTATTGAAATCCAAAAAAAAGTATGGTTTAAATTACCTATATGTTCAATTTTTCACTTAATCTATAGTATTATCTATTAGAAGCATAGCTATCTTTTTAGAAATACATAGAATTAAAGTAGTATTGCTAAGTAATTATGAAAAATCGCTTAGAGATATTGAATTATCTGCCGGACTTATTTAAAAAAGTTGTACAATTAAACAGTATAAAATAGTAGAATTAAAGTTAAAATATTGTACAATTAATTTAAAGAAGTTGTAGTGTTTTTAAGAAGTATTATGTTTTAACTACTATTAATGTGAAGACTTACGCAGTCTAAATGTACAATTTCAAGTACTATATAACAGCATTTATATAAAGATAGTTATTAACACTATTAATTAAATTTTCAACTGTAAGAATTCAAACAAATAGTTCCATCCTTACCACTTAAACCTAACAGATTTTTAAAACTTGTTAGGTTTGTATTTAAAAGTAATAAGTTGAATTTATAAAGAAGGCGCTTGAGGTAAGGGTTAAAATTCCAATCTTTCAACACTAATAACTACTGAAACATCATTTAGTATTTCAGTTATTACTTCAGTTTTTGTGTTGATGCAAAATTGATGTTGGCTAATAGTTGTTTTAGTTGAAAGTAAGTTGTTTTTCTCTAAAATGGCTTTTGTTTGTTTGGCAACTGCTTCGCCTGAATCTATAATTTTAATTGCTCCTCCTAAAATTTCATTTATTTGAGGTATCAAATATGGGTAATGTGTGCAACCCAACACTAAATGATCAATGTTAAATTGTAGCATTGGTTTTAAATATGTTGAAAGCAATTCATTAAGCTCTTTAGAATTTAATTTACCTGCTTCAATAAGTGAAACCAATCCTTCACCATCTTGTTCAATTGTGGTAATGTGTTTGGTGTATTCAAAAGCAGTTTTAGCAAAAAGTTCACTTGTCAAGGTTCCTTTGGTCGCTAAAATACCAATAGCACCGGTTTTACTTTGTAAGGCAGCAGGTTTTATGGCAGGCTCAATACCAATAAAAGGGATGTTGTAGTTTTTTCTTAAAAAGTCAATAGCATTGGTTGTTGCAGTATTACAAGCGACAATAATTAACTTACATCCTTTAGAAATTAAGAGTTCAGTATTTTTTATACTTAATGAAAGAATTTCTTCTGAAGGTTTTTCACCATAAGGCGCATTTTTACTATCAGCTAAATAAATAGTATTTTCGTTAGGAAGTAGTTTTATAACTTCTTTCCAAATAGAAGTTCCACCAACACCAGAATCGAATATGCCAATAGGTTTATTCATTTGTTATTAAAAAATAGCAGACCTTAAAATTTTAATAGTTATTCTGTAAACTTAACTAGGTCTTTTTGTATCAATTACCCATTATGGGTTTTCATTAGATTAAAAGTAAAAAAAAATCTCGCAATTGCGAGATTTTTTTTAAGTAAGTAAGTTTTTTTATTGAATACCTAACTTTGTTTTTACTGATGGTAATAAATCTGTACCATTAGCAACAATTAAAGTTGATGCTTCTAAAACGTAAGTATAACCTTCTGCAGATGCAATTTCATCAATAGCTTTTTTTGCTTTTTCTAAAATTGGCTTTAACTTTTCGTTTCTTTTTTTTGTGATATCTTGTTGAGCTACTTGAGATGCTTGATATAAATTTTGTCTATCTTGTTCTACTTCAGCGCCTCTTTGTTGGTTAACTTCATCAGTTTGAGATGCTTGTTCAGCTGTATATTTTTTTAATTTAGCTTCTAATTTAGCTTGTTCAGCTTTTAATTCACTTTCGTAAGTTTTGCTCAATTTTTCTAATTCAGTGTTTAAAGCTTTAGTTTCAGGCATTAAGCTTATTAACAAATCGGTGCTTATATGACCAACTTTAGTTTGTGCCTGTACTGTATTAAACCCTAAAGTAAGTACTGCAATTAATAATAGTGTTCTAAAATTTTTCATTTCTTATTTGTTTTGTTGTTTTAATTAATTATTTTCTTTTGCTTTTTTAGCGTCTTCAATTTCTTTTATTCTTTGTTGTCTTTTTGCTTCAATGGCTGCTTTTAATTCTTCACGTTTTTTTAATTGAGCAGCTTTTTTCTCTTCAATTTTCTTTTTTAAAGCGGCTTGTTTTAATTCACGATCACTTAATTTTTTTTGCGTTTCTTCATTAATAACTTTTGGCTCGTTTTTAGTATTGCTGTTCTTTTTGTTTCTTTTTTTATTGGCAACGGCTGTTTTTTTAGCTCTTGTAATTCCTGTAATAACAATATCGCTTATATCGTAAGCTTTATTAGTGTATAACATTATTAATGAACTTGATTTATCTAATACAAAATCATATTTTCTTTTTGTAGCAATATCTTGAACTGAATTATAAACTAAATCTTGAATAGGTTTTACCAATTGCTGACGTAAAAAAAATAAATCTCCGTTTATTCCAAAATATGCAACTTGTAACTTCTTTAAATCTATTTCTAAAATTTGTATATCCTCTTCTTTCTCAATAATTAACTCTTCAGTTAATAGTGCTTTTTCATTATTTAACGCTGTTTTTAAAGCTTCAATTTCTTGCTGTTTTTGTTCAATGTTTTTTTGCCAAGTAGTTGCTTTATCATTAATTTTTGCTTGTGCTTCATTATATTCAGGAAGATTTTCTAATATATATTCCATATCTATATAACCAATACGTTGCGCTTTTTGTGCATTTAAAGCAATACTCAAAATTAAAAACGCAAATAAAAGAACTTTTTTTATCATAACTATTATCTATTTAGAAAAAATCGTGCCATTTTTTAAAATCATTTACAAATATAACAGATTTAGTTTAAAATTGTTGTCCTATTATAAAGTGAGTTTGCCAACCAGATTTTACGGTTGTTCCAGGTAATGGATCATACCCATGAGCAAAATCAATTCCTAGCATTCCAAAGGCTGGCATAAATATTCTTAAACCAAGACCTGCAGATCTTTTTAATGTAAATGGATTAAAGTTTTTAAATCCTTCATATGAATTTCCTCCTTCTAAAAACCCTAAAACATAAATGGATGCTGATGGTTTTAAAGTTATAGGGTATCTAAGTTCTAATTGAAATTTATTATAAATGGTGTTACCGTCAATATCAGATAATCTACCATTTTCGTAGCCTCTTAATGCAACAGTTTCTCTACCATCTAATTGAAATGATGACATTCCATCACCACCTACAAAAAAGCGTTCAAAAGGCGAGTCACCTAATTCACTGTTATAGTTTCCTAAAATCCCAAATTCAGCATTGGTCATTACCACCAAATCTTTTGTTAAAGCCGTGTACCATTTTCCTTTAAAATGCACTTTATAGTACTCTAACCATTTGTATTTTTCTTTATCTTCAATAGATGAATAATCTTTATCTTGAAATAAAGAGTAAGGAAGTGTTAATTTAGCACCAATACTAAAATCAGATCCTTTTTTTGGAAATACTGGGTTTGGCCCTGAAGAATTTCTTCCTAAAGTAATACTGTACGATAAGTTATTTGAAGAACCACTTGAAAATGAAAATGTTGATATTGGGTAATCTTTTAAATCATACAATTGGTAACTAATACTTTGTGATAATGTAAAGTAATTGTCTGGCCATTTTAAACGTTTTCCTAATCCAATAGAAGCTCCAATAATATTTAAACGTTGGTCTTTATCAACTTTATTAGTTGTATAGTCGTATCTAAATTGTTTAGAATTGTAGATTGAAAATGATAATGATTGTGGTTTTTTACCACCTAACCAAGGTTCAGTAAAAGAGAAGCTTGAAGTAGTGTAAAATCTACTTTTTTGTAATCTTAGTGAAAGTGTTTGACCATCACCCATTGGTAATGGACGATATGCTTTTTTATTAAAAATGTTTCTAACTGAAAAGTTGTTAAATGATAATCCTAGAGTACCAATAAATGAGCCACCACCGTAACCACCTTGCAATTCTATTTGACTAGAACCTTTTTCTGCCACAGTATAATCAATATCAACTGTTTTATCTTGGTAATTTGGGTTAATATCTGGTGTAATTGCTTCAGCATCAAAAAAGCCTAATTGTCCAATTTCTCTAATTGTTCTAATAATATCAGCTTTACTGTATAAGTATCCGGGTTTTGTTCTAATTTCTCTGTAAACAACATGGTCATTTGTTCTGTCATTTCCATTTACAGTTACTTTTTTAATTCTTGTTGGTTGATCTTCAAAAATTCTAATTTCAACATCAATAGAGTCGTTATTAATTCTTGTTTCAACAGGAAGTACTCTTGAAAATAAATAACCATTGTTTTGGTAAACGGTTGCAATATCTTCAGAGTCTGGTGAGCCATCACCATTAACTCTTTCTTTTAAAACTTTACCATTATAGGTATCTCCTTTTTCAATTCTTAATAATCGTTGTAATTGATCATCAGTATATTTACTATTTCCTAAGAATGTTATATCTCCAAAAATATACTTTTTACCTTCTTCAACTTTTATGTTTAAATTTAAGGAGTTGTCATCATTCCAAGTAAGTGAATGGTCTAAAACACGAGCATCTCTATGACCTTTTTCACTGTACTGTGTAATTATATTTTCTAAATCTTCGTCAAAATCTGCTTCAATGTATTTAGATTTTTTCCAAAATCTACCCAACATTTTTGATTTTGTATTTTTTAATGCTTTTTTAAGTTTCTTTTTGTTAAAAGCCTGATTACCTTCAAAGATGATATTTTTTATTTTTACTTTTTCACCTTTATCAATATGCACCAACATATTAACAACATTTATACCTGTAGTATCAGGCTTCGTGTCTATTGTAACTTTAGTTTTTAAATATCCTTTTTCTTGATAGATCTTTTTAAAGTAATTTTTAGTGGTAACAATTAAGTTATCAGTAACCATTTCGCCTTTCTTCAATTCGGCATCGGTTTGTAAATCTTTGGCTTTACTTTTTTTAATTCCCTGAATAGTTACATTGTTAAGTTGTGGTAATTCTTTAACATCAAACTCTAAATAAGCAGTATTCCCATCAATTTTTGAAACGTACACTTCAACATTGCTAAATTGTTTTGTTTCGTATAACTTTTTAATAGCGCTCGTTAATTTGTCTCCAGGAAGTTTAACTTGTTGTCCAACTTTTAATCCTGTAAAAACTTTTACAGTTTCGTCTTCAAATTTTTTGAGTCCTTTAACGCTAATTCCACCCAGTTCATATGAATTACCTTTTACAAAAGATGTTCCTTTTAATATTGGAACAATGCTATCTTTAACTATGGTATCACTTTTTGATAAAGCTTCTTTTAGTTCACTTTTTTGTGGTTCTTGAGCACTAACATTTGTTGCAGTTAAAAATACTAAAAGTAAAAATATTATGTTTAATTTATTCATTGATTTCTTCAATTTGTTCACTAGTTTTTCCAAAACGTCGTTCTCTTTTTTGATATTCTAATAATGCTTTAAATAGATTCTCTTTTCTAAAGTCTGGCCAAAGTGTATCTGTAAAAAACAATTCAGCGTATGCTATTTGCCACAATAAAAAATTGCTGATTCTTTTTTCGCCACTTGTGCGTATCATAAAATCAACATCCGGCAAAGAAAACGTATATAAATGATTATTTATAATTTTTTCATCAATTTCTTCAATACGTAGTTGATTATTAACAACATTTTTGGATATATTTTTGATAACATTAACAATTTCTTCTCTTGATCCATAGCTTAAAGCTAAAGTAAGTGTTAAAGTGGTGTTGTTTTTTGTTTTTTCAACTACTTCAAAAAGTTCTTTTTGAGCTTTTCCAGGTAAATTCTCAATATTTCCAATGGTATTTAATTTGATATTATTTTTTTGAAGTGTTTTTAATTCTTTTTTTAATGAAGAAACCAGTAAAGCCATTAATGTTTTTACTTCTAATTTTGGTCTATTCCAATTTTCTGTTGAAAAAGCATATAAGGTTAAAAAATTAACACCAACTTCAGCACAACCTTCAATAATTTCTCTTACTGATGTAACGCCATTTTTATGTCCAAAAATCCTAGGTTTTCCTTTAAGTTTAGCCCAGCGCCCATTGCCATCCATAATTATGGCTACATGGTTTGGTATGTTGTTTTTTGCTATTTCTATTTTTAAATTTTCCATTAGTATGGAGTTGCGTAACAAGCTGGTCGTCCAAATGTATATACGAGTGATACTCCGCTAAGAACATACCAGTCGTTACTATTTGGGTTTCCAAAGGTTAATGAATTTATTTGGTCGTTATTATAATCTAAATCGTCTTTAAATGTATATCTGGCTCTAAGCTCAAAAGCAATTGCGAAATCTCGAAATAATTTAGATTTATAGCCTATCCCAAAAGGAATGGCAAATGATGTTTTTGAACCGTATTGATATTGTTGAGGTGCTGTTTCTGATTCTACTATGCTATAATTAAAAGCAGCAATTTCAAAAATTATATAAGGCGTGCGTGTTTGTCTATAATCATCTATATTATAATCAAAATAGTTAAATTCTATCCCTAAGGCAAGTTCTTTAATGCTGTTGTTAAAGCCAATTCCTCTTAGGTTTCTAGCCTTATTAGTTGCATTTACATCATCTGAAGAAATTTGTGCATATGTAAAAGTACCTCTAATGGCAATTCTGGGGTTCATATTCCATTTATAAATGAAGCCTCCCATAAAATTAGCAGGGTTAATATATTGTTCTGGACCTATATCACCAATGTAATTACTACCTCCTACAAAAAAGCCAACTTCGTTAATTTGGGCTTTGGAAGTTATTGTAATACAGATGAATGTAAAAAATAAAACTAGTTTTTTCATAAATAAAATAGCGAGCAAATATAAATAAATATAGTTGCTTATTGAAGTTTAACAACGTCTTTTTTGATAAACTATTTATAAATGAAATTATTGTAATTAATGAGTACTACTTTTTTAATGCTAAGGGGAATACTAATTTCTAGTATCTTGTCCCCAAAGTAGTTTTTCACGTAATGTTTTAATAAAAGTTTGGTTGTTAATTTGCACCATTTTTAAACTGCAACTAGATTTTTCAACTGCAACCTCGGTAGCGCTGTTAATTGTTGTTATTCTTGAATCTAACGATAAGAAAAATTTATCTTCTCTACCACTAACTTTAAATTTAACAATGGTTTCATCAGGTATTACTAATGGTCTTGCATTTAAATTATGTGGTGCAATTGGTGTAATAACAAAACTTTTAGCTTGTGGTGTTATTATTGGTCCTCCACAACTTAACGAATATCCTGTAGAACCTGTTGGAGTTGCAATAATCAACCCGTCAGCCCAATACGAAGTTAAATATTCATCATCTAAATAAGTTTCAATAGTAATCATAGAAGCTGTATTTTTTCTACTCACCGAAACTTCATTTAAAGCAAAGTTTAACGAAGCTAAACTTTCAATTTTTGGTGATGTTGTTACACTTAATAAGCTTCGTTCTTTAACAATAAACTGTTTTTTTAGTAGTAAATCTACGGCGTTTCTTATTTCGTCTTTTTGTACGGTTGCTAAAAATCCTAATCTTCCGGTGTTAATTCCTACAATTGGAATGTTAGAATCTCTAATAAAGGTTACAGCTCTTAAAATTGTACCATCTCCTCCAATTGTAAACATAAAATCGAATGAATTATTCAACTCTTTATACGATGAAAAAGTGTTTACTTGCTGAATGTTAACATGCTTTTTTAACCCGGAATGATAATTTTTTTCAACAACAACATCAATTTTATAGCTATTTAAAATGCTAAATAATTCTTCAAGATATATTTTATCTTCTGTTTTATAATATTGTCCGTAAACAGCAATCTTCATCCTTAAATGTTTAAGTATTTTCGTAAATAATCTGACCTGTCTTTTAAATCTTCTAAATAAAAATCTTCTTTATGATTAGAAAGTACTTGATAACTATAGCGTCTAAAAGTTTGAATAATTTCATTCACATCTTGAGCGCTAAATTTAAGTGTAACTTTTACTGTAGTTGAATTAGTTTCTGAAATAAATAGTCCTAGTACTTTACCATTATTAGATTCAACAATCTGGCAAATTTCACTAAAGGAATAATCTCTTAGTTCTTTTTCTAACAAAATAATAACACCTTCGTTATTCAAAAAAGGAGTGTCTTTATAAACATGTAAAATATCAATTAAATCGTAATATCCTAAATATTCATTTTTTGTATTTATAACAGGTATTAAGTTTGTTTCATTTGAAGCAAAAACCTTTAAAATTTCTAATAAATTGGTGCTTTCTTTGGTGAAAAATAAATTAGATAAATAATAATAATTTTCAAGCGTATCTTCATTTTTAGGAAGTCCTTGTATATCGGTTTCAGCAATTACCCCAATAAGTTGGTTGTTTTTTACAATAGGAAAATGAGAATAGGTAGTTTCATTAAACAGTGCTCTTATATTAGCAATTTTACTTTGAAGCGTAAATGCTTTAAACTCATTTAGTATATAAGGCGTTGTTTCCATACCATTTCTTATTGTAGCACAAATTAATCAAAAATAAAACCAAAAACATATTCTTAGTTCGTAAATTTGCTCACTAATTAAAAATAACCATTTTTAAGTATGACAAAGTTAAGTGTAAATGTGAATAAAATTGCAACATTACGTAATTCACGAGGTGGAGATTTTCCAAATGTTGTTAAAGTATCATCTGACATTGAGAGTTTTGGAGCTGAAGGAATTACTATTCACCCAAGACCAGATGAACGTCATATTCGTTATCAAGACGCTTACGATTTAAAAAAAATAGTAACTACCGAGTTTAATATTGAAGGAAATCCAATTCCTAAATTTATGGAAATGGTGTTAGAAATTTGCCCAACACAAGTTACTTTAGTGCCAGATAGTATTGATGCAGTTACTTCAAACGCAGGTTGGGACACGATAAAACATCAATCTTTTTTAACTGAAATTATTGCTGAATTTAAGCAAAAAGGAATTAGAACTTCCATTTTTATTGATACTGATTTAAAATTAATTGAAGCTGCTGCAACAACAGGAGCTGATAGAATTGAATTATATACGGAAGATTTTGCGACTCAATATGGTCTTGGAAACCAAAATGCTATAAAACCATATACAAAAAGTGCACTCTTGGCAACTGAACTTGGTTTGGGAATAAATGCTGGCCACGATTTAAGTTTAGATAATATTCAATTTTTTGCTGAAAATATTCCTAATTTATTAGAAGTTTCCATAGGTCACGCTTTAATTACTGAATCATTGTATTTAGGTTTGGAGAATGTAGTTAATATGTACAAATATAAACTAAGTTTAGGTTCTAAATAGTGGAAGTTTTACATTCAACAATTATAGGAGGCGGACAACCATTACTCATTTTACATGGTTATTTTGGAATGAGTGATAACTGGAAATCATTAGGAAATCAATTTGCTTCAACTTTTGAAGTGCATTTAATAGATCAACGAAATCACGGACGAAGTTTTCATTCAGATGAGTTTGATTATGAATTGTTGGTTGAAGATTTACACTATTATGTAGAACAACATCATTTACAAAATGTGATTCTTCTTGGTCATTCAATGGGAGGGAAAGTTGTGATGCAATTTGCAGTAACGTATCCTGATTTAGTTGATAAATTAATAGTAGCAGATATTAGCCCAAAATATTACAAGCCACATCATGAGTATATTTTGGCTGCGCTTAATTCAGTTAATTTTACACTTCATAATACACGAAAAAAAGTTGAAGAAGTGTTAAAAATGGACATTAAAGAACAAGGAATTATTCAGTTTTTACTGAAAAACGTGTATTGGGAATCAAAAGAAAAGTTAGCATATCGATTTAATTTACAAAGTTTAACCGAAAATAATTCGGAAATAGGAGCGGCCTTACCATCTTTCACTCATTTTGATGGTGAAACGCTATTTTTAAGTGGAGAAAACTCAAATTATATCACAAAAGAAGATATTCCATTAATTTCAGCACATTTTTCAAATTCACAAATTGTAACTGTCAAAAATGCAGGTCATTGGCTTCATGCAGAGAATTCTGTGCAATTTTATAATGAAGTTGTCAGCTTTTTAAGTTAAATATAAAGTTGGCATAATTATAGATAAATTTATAATTCATTTTAAAACATAGGGATATGAAATTAATATTAAAAGTATTATTAACAGCTGTTGCAGTAGTAATACTAGCCAAATTTTTACCGGGAGTTGAAATAGCAAATTATACAAGTGCAATTATTGTTGCAGTTGTTTTAGGTTTGTTAAGAGTTACAGTAAAGCCATTGTTAATATTTTTCACATTACCGGCAACTATAGTAACTTTAGGCTTGTTCCTATTAGTTATAAATGCGGTTATTATACTATTAGCAGATTATTTTGTTAGTGGTTTTGCAGTGTCAGGCTTTTGGATAGCCTTATTGTTTAGTTTATTATTGTCACTTTTTCAATCCTTTTTATATTCGTTTTTGAATGAAAAGAAAGAAAAATAATTGAATTTGAGTAACTTAAATACTTTGCTAAGTACATAAAAAACAGTACTTTTGCACCCAATTTTTAATGATTTAAGATAAAATAGCATAAAATGAATATTACAAAAGAAAATATTGATGCGTTAAATGCAGTTGTGAAAGTTGAAATTTCAGCTGCTGATTACCAAGAAAAAGTAGCAACAATTTTATTAGACTACCGTAAAAAAGCTGATATCCCTGGATTTAGAAAAGGTCAAGTACCAATGGGAATGGTAAAAAAACAATACGGAAAATCTATTATGATTGATGAGGTTAATAAATTACTTCAAGAATCATTAAATAAATTTTTAACCGAAGAAAAGTTAGATATTTTAGGGAATCCATTACCTAGAATGCAAGATGATTTTGATTGGGATAAAGAAGATTACTCATTTGAGTTTGAATTAGGTTTAGCACCTGAATTTGATGTTAAATTAGATGCAAAAAAGAAAATTACACAATATAATATTATTGCTGATAAGGAATTATTAGGAAAAGAAGTTGAAAATATTCAAAAGCGTTACGGTAAAATAATAGCTAAAGATACTGTTGAAGAAGGTGTAAATATTACTGGAACTTTTGTAAATGAAGAAAAAGAAATTGAGAAAAAATCTACCATTGAATTAGCTTCAATAAAAGGAAAAGCAAATCAAAAGAAATTTGTTGGAAAAAAAGTTGGTGATGTTGTTGAGCTAAAAACAAAAGGACTTTTTGATGATGATCATAAATTAATGGGAGCTATAGGTGTAGATCACGATGCTATTCACGGACTTGATATTACTGTGACTTTCACAATTGAAGAAGTTAATGTTACAGAGCTTGCAGAAGTAAATCAAGAATTATTTGATAAAGTATTTGGACCTGATGTTGTAAAATCTGAAGAGGAGTTAGTTGCTAAAATTAAAGAAGATGC
>NZ_WTAR01000106.1 GCF_013139515.1 Lutibacter sp. | reverse complement strand
ATAGGGTAACTGAACTTTGATTTATAATGTGTATTTTGAGTATATACCAAAAACAAAAAACCCTCTAAACGTAATGTTTAGAAGGTTTTAACTTTTAAAGTGTCATTTGACGACTTTATCAGCGGAGAATGAGGGATTCGAACCCCCGGAGGTGTGACCCTCAACAGTTTTCAAGACTGCCGCATTCGACCACTCTGCCAATTCTCCTTTAGCGACGGCAAATATAAAACCCTTTTTTGTTTTGCTCAAACTTTTTCGCCTTTTTTTATAAATATTTTTAATAATTTTTAAACTACATTTGATTTTCAATTTATTAGGTGGATTTAGTTTTAGAAATAGTAGGTTTAATAGTTATTGGTTTTATTGCTGGGTCAATAAATACGATAGCTGGTGGAGGTTCATTATTAACTTTGCCAATTCTTATTTTTTTGGGTTTGCCCTCAAATATTGCTAATGGGACAAATAGAATTGCTATTTTATTTCAAAACATATTTACTACTGCAGGTTTTAAAAGTAAAGGAGTCATAACATTTCCTTTTAGTATTTATATTGGTGTTTCCGCTTTAATAGGCTCATTAATTGGCGCTCAAATTGCTATTGATATTAAAAGCGAAACATTCAATAGAATACTTGCAATTATTATGGTTGTTATTGTTTTTTATATGGTTTTTAAATCTAAAAATAATCTAATAGCTACATTAGAAAAAACTTCTAAGAAACATTTATGGATAAGTGTTATTCTTTTCTTTTTTGTAGGTATTTATGGTGGGTTTATTCAAGCTGGAGTAGGGTTTATAATACTATTAATTTTATCTTCGGTAAATAACTTATCATTAGTGAAAAGTAATGCAGTTAAAGTGACGGTTGTTTTAATTTATACCATTTCGTCTATAGCTGTTTTTGCTTATAATGATCTGATTAATTGGAGAATTGGTTTAACTTTATCAATAGGAAACGCTGCAGGAGGTTGGTTTGCGAGTAGGTGGTCTGTTAATAAAGGAGATGAGTTAGTTAGAAAATTTTTAATTGTAATGGTTGTTATAATGGCAATTAAATTATGGTTTTTTTAAATTTATTTCAAAGAATAAATAAACCTTCTGTAAAATTCTTTTTTTACATTTGTGCTTAAATTTAGATTATGGCTAATTCGTTAGGGAAAATATATACACTTACTACTTTTGGTGAATCACATGGCGAAGCTATTGGAGGCATTATTGATGGTTGTCCGGCAGGAGTAACATTAGATTTGAATGCAATTCAACATGAATTAGATAGAAGAAAACCAGGGCAATCTAAAATTGTAACGCAAAGAAAAGAGCCAGATGAAGTTCAATTTTTATCGGGTATTTTTGAAGGAAAAACTACAGGTACATCTATTGGATTTATTATTAAAAATGTACATCAACGTTCTAATGATTATTCACATATAAAAGATTCTTATCGTCCTTCACATGCAGATTATACGTACGATAAAAAATATGGAAATAGAGATTATCGTGGCGGAGGAAGGACTTCAGCTCGTGAAACAGCTAATTGGGTTGTTGGTGGAGCAGTAGCTAAACAAGTAATTCCTGAAATTAAAATAAATGCATTTACTTCTTCAGTAGGTGATATTTTTATGGAAAAACCATATCAAAATATTGATTTTTCTAAAACAGAAAGTAATATTGTTCGTTGCCCAGATGAAGCTTCTGCTAAAAGAATGATAACACAAATTGAGGAAATCAAAAAGCAAGGCGATACTATTGGAGGCACAGTTACTTGTGTTATTCAAAATGTGCCAGTTGGTTTAGGAGAGCCTATTTTTGATAAGCTTCATGCGCAGTTAGGTAAAGCTATGTTATCTATAAATGCTGTTAAAGGTTTTGAATATGGTAGCGGATTTTGTGGTGCTAAAATGAAAGGTAGCGAACATAATGATATTTTTAATGCTGACGGAACAACAAAAACAAATTTATCGGGTGGAATTCAAGGTGGAATAAGCAATGGAATGGACATTTATTTTAGAGTTGCATTTAAGCCTGTAGCAACTATTATGCAACCTCAACAAACTATTGATAATAAAGGAAATATAGTTGAAATGCACGGTAAAGGTCGTCACGACCCTTGTGTGGTTCCTCGTGCAGTACCAATTGTTGAAGCATTGGCAGCAATGGTATTAACAGATTTCATGTTGCTAAACAACTAAAAAAAAGGCTGAAAATTAATCTTCAGCTTTTTTTTACATATAATAGATTAGGAATATTATTGGAATTATAATTCCAAGAGCGGTATAAATTCCACCTCTTCCGGTAATTCCTTTTTTTCCTTTTGTAATGAAGAATGAAGTTATTACAAATAGAATTAAAGCACCAGCATAAATGTCAGAAAACCAAGTCCATAACCTATTAGGATTGTAGTGTAAATAATTTGATTCATAAAAAATAGAACGCCTTTTTAAGTATTCTGCCATTCCTTTTCCACTATTTATATTCACTAATACTGAAGACCCTCCTTTTAAAAATATTTTAAGCGTATTTTTATTTGAATAATAATGACTTTTATAATTTTTACTCGAGTCAATTTCATCTAATAAATTTAAGATATTATTTTTTACTGAATCTGTTTTATCTAAGTTAATGGATGTTTCAAAATGGTTTATTTCAACTTTATAATTAGGATTCCAATCAGCCATATGATTTAATGCAATACCAGATAGTGCATAAATTAATGTAGTACCAATAAAAAAGAAACCAATATCTCTATGAAGTATTCTACTCCATTTTCGTAATTGTTTCATAGTTTATTGAATTTCGGAATGCGAAACGTATTTTAATGAATAGTTTGAAATATAAGCAATATTTTTAGCTTTCATTTGATCTCTGTATTGTTGTATGTGTTGTTTCTTAGCTTCAAATTGTTCTTCGTTTGAAGTTCCTTCAGAATGACTTTTAATATTATCTTCTTCCATTTTCAGACAATAAGATTCGTCAACTCTTTCTTCTAAAACAATACCAGTTAAAATAATTTCACTTCCCTTTAAATTTTCGTCAAATCGTTCTTCTGAAACAACATGTACATCACTTTCATCAGTAACTAAAAGTATTTTTTTACCACCATGTTTACAAACGTGATCTACAATACCGTTAACTTTAATTTCTTTGTTTACAAATTCACCGGCCTTTATATCAAATTCATTGAGTGACACAAAAGGAGTTTCTATATCAGTATTTATTTCTGAAATAGTATCAGTTTTTTTATTTTCTGTTTTGCAAGAAACTATTGCAATAATAAGAATTAAAAGAAATGTGATTTTTTTCATCGTTTTTATATTTAAAAATTAATTTAGTTATAAAATTAAACACGAAAATTTATAAAAAGAATGATTTTAATCAGTTTCCTATCTTAAAATCAAAGTTATTCACTATAAATTATTGTTTAATTTGAAAAATGGATTTTTAATATTATTTTATAATATGTTTTAACTACATACTTGGTAAATCACCATCTCCTTTTGAAGGTAAGTTACTAAAGCCCATTAAATATTCATCTACTTTTTTTGCAGCTTCTCTACCTTCTGAAATTGCCCAAACAATTAATGATTGTCCTCTACGCATATCACCAGCAGTAAAAATATGAGGCACATTGGTTTGATATTTAGTGCCAATGTAATTACTTCTAGCATCAGTTTTTATACCTAGTTGTTCGCTTAAAGTTGATTCAGGTCCCGTAAAACCTAAAGCAAGCAATGCTAAATCACAAGGCCATGTTTTTTCAGTCCCTTCAATTTCAATTAATTCAGGTCTTTTACCTGGATTCATTTTCCATTCAACTTCAATTGTTTTTAATGCAATTAATTCACCTTTTTCATTACTCACAAATTCTTTGGTGTTAATTAGCCAATTTCTGTCACAGCCTTCTTTATGTGATGAAGAAGTTTTTAATTGAAGAGGCCAAAATGGCCAAGGTGTACTTGAACTTCTATCACCTGGAGGTTTAGGCATAATTTCAAAATTAGTAACGGATGTTGCCCCTTGACGATTTGAAGTCCCTACACAATCTGAACCAGTATCACCACCACCAATTACAATTATATTTTTATTGGTAGCTAAAACTTGATCTTTTACATCTTTACCAAAAACAACCTTAGTTGCTTGAGTTAAGAAATCCATTGCTTGTACAACTCCTGTTGTTTCAATTCCTTTAGTTGGTAAGCTTCTGCGTTCTGTAGCACCACCACATAAAACTACAGCGTCAAATTTATTTAACTGTTCAGCTGAATAATTTACACCAACATTTATGTTGGTTTTAAAAGTAATTCCTTCTTCTATTAATATTCCAACTCTTCTATCAATAATTTCTTTTTCTAGTTTAAAATTTGGTATTCCATAGCGTAATAATCCACCTACTTCATCATCTCTTTCAAAAACAGTTACTGTATGTCCAGCTCTATTTAGTTGTTGTGCTGCAGCTAATCCTGCAGGGCCAGAGCCAATTATAGCTATAGTTTTTCCAGTTTGTGTACTTGGTGTTTGAGGTTTTATCCATCCTTCTTTAAAAGCACGTTCAACAATGTTTTTTTCAATATTTTCAATTGAAATAGGATTATCTACAAGACCTAACACACAAGCTTGTTCGCAAGGAGCAGGGCATAAGCGACCTGTAAATTCAGGAAAATTATTTGTAGTATGTAAAATATATGAAGCTTTTTTCCATTCACCTCTATGAACCATATCATTAAAATCTGGTATTAAATTCCCAAGCGGACATGCACTGTGACAAAATGGAATACCGCAATCCATACAGCGAGACCCTTGTTTTGTAATATCTTCATTATTCAACGGTACTGTAAATTCGTTATAATTACTAACGCGTTTTTTAACTGCTTTATATGTCTCGTCTTTTCTTTCGAATTCTTTAAAACCTGTTATTTTTCCCATAATATTATGCTGTTAATTCTTCTACCATTGGTTCTTCAGTTTCTAAACGCTTTAAAGCTCGTTTATACTCAGTAGGCATTACTTTTACAAAGTTGCTTAAGCTGTTTTCCCAATCATTTAATAATTCTTTTCCTCTGTTGCTATTTGTGTAGATCACATGTTTTTCTATCAATGCTTTTAATTCGTTAGCATCTTCTTTTTCAATAGGGTCAAATTCAATAGTTTCAGTATTGCATAAACCATTGGTAAATTTATTTTTTGGATCGTATATGTATGCAATACCACCACTCATTCCTGCAGCAAAATTACGTCCAGTTTTTCCAAGTACTATTACTTTTCCACCGGTCATATATTCACATCCGTGGTCACCAACACCTTCAACTACAGCTATTGCACCTGAGTTACGAACTGCAAAACGTTCACCTGCAATACCATTTATGTAAGCTTCACCTTCAACGGCACCAAATAAACAGACATTACCAATAATTATATTTTCTTCAGCAATAAAATCTGCTTTCACAGGTTTTTTTACTATAATTTTTGCTCCAGATAATCCTTTTCCTAAATAATCATTACTATTACCATTAATTGTGAAAGTTAAACCGTGTGCTCCAAATACTCCAAAACTTTGACCTGCAGAGCCAGTGAAATTGATACTTAAAGTGTCTTCAGGTAAACCTAAATGACCATAAACTTTTGAAATTTCATGACTTACAATAGCCCCAACAGAACGATCCATATTACAAATAGGATAGTTTAAAACCATTTTTTCTTTTCTAAATAAAGCTCTATGAGAATCTTTAAGAATTTCTAAATCTAGAACATCCTCTAAAAAGTGATCTTGCTTTTCAGTATTTCTTAAATCCATTTTACTGTATCCTTTTGGTACGTGTAGTATTGAAGATAAGTCTAAACCTTTAGCTTTATAATGTGTAATAGCTTTGTTTGAGTTTATTTTTGAAGTTTGCCCAATCATTTCATCCATTGTTCTAAAACCTAATTCTGCCATAATTGCTCTTAATTCTTCAGCAATATAAAAGAAAAAGTTTATCACATGCTCAGGTGTTCCTTTGAAGTTTTTTCGCAACTCTTTATCTTGAGTTGCAATACCAACCGGACAAGTATTTAAATGGCATTTACGCATCATAATACAGCCTGAAGCAACTAAAGGAGCTGTTGCAAAACCAAATTCTTCAGCACCTAGTAAAGCTGCAATTGCAACATCACGACCAGTTTTTAACTGTCCGTCACATTCTACAACAATTCTACTTCTTAAGTTATTTAACACCAATGTTTGTTGTGCTTCAGCCAAACCAAGTTCCCAAGGTAAACCTGCGTGTTTTAATGAAGTTAAAGGAGATGCACCTGTTCCACCATCGTAACCAGCAATTAAAACTACATCTGCTTTTGCTTTTGCAACACCAGCAGCAATAGTACCAACACCAACTTCGGAAACTAATTTTACATTAATTCTTGCTTCTCTATTAGCATTTTTTAAATCGAAAATTAATTGTGCTAAATCTTCAATAGAATAAATATCGTGATGTGGAGGTGGAGAAATTAATCCTACAAAAGGTGTAGAATTTCTTGCCGATGCAATCCAAGGTAATACTTTTTCACCTGGTAATTGACCACCTTCTCCTGGTTTAGCACCTTGCGCCATTTTAATTTGAATTTCTTTAGCACTGGATAAATAATGCGAAGTAACTCCAAAACGACCAGATGCAACTTGTTTTATAGCCGAGTTACGACTATCACCATTTATGTCTTTTTGGAAACGTCTTCTATCTTCACCACCTTCACCTGAATTACTTTTACCGCCGATACGATTCATAGCAATTGCTAAATTCTCATGTGCTTCTCTTGAAATTGATCCGTAAGACATTGCACCCGTTTTAAAACGTTTTACAATTTCAGTCCAAGGTTCAACTTCATCAATTGGTATTGGGTCAAAGTTGTTAAATTCAAACAAACCTCTAATCGTCATTAAATTTTCAGCTTGTTCGTTTACAGCTTTAGCGTAAGCGTCGTAACTTTTTTGATCACTTAACCGAACTGCTTGTTGTAATTTAGCAACTGTTGTTGGGTTGAATAAATGTTTCTCTCCATTACGTCTCCATCGGTAATGACCTCCAATATTTAATCCTAACCTGTTTTTAATTAATGTTTTGGGATAAGCGTAATCATATCTTTTAGAAATTTCTTTTTCAATTTCATACAAGCCAATTCCTTCAATTCTTGAAGCGGTGTAAGGGAAGTATTTTTCAACAAATTTAGAGTTGAAGCCAACAATTTCAAAAATTTGAGAACCTCTGTATGAGTGTAATGTAGAGATTCCAATTTTGTTCATTACTTTCAAAATCCCTTTTCCAATTGCTTGGTTAAAATTATCAACTGCTTGTTGTTCATTTATGCCTGTTATAAACCCTTTTTTAACCTGTACACGAATAATTTCATTTACCATATACGGATTAATAGCACTTGCGCCATAACCAAATAAAGTTGCAAATTGATGTGGTTCTCTTGGTTCGGCAGATTCAATAACAATATCAAAATAAGAACGTTTTCTTAGTCTATTAAGAGAATGATGAACGTATGAGCAGGCTAATAAAACGGGTATTGGAGCGAACTCTTTATTTGCTCCTCTATCTGATAAAATAATGATATTTGTTTTGTCATCAACAGCTTTGGAAACTTGGTTGATAATATCTTCTAAAGCGTCTTCTAAACCATTTAAACCTCTTTCTTTTTTATAAAGAATTTCAATAGTGATAGATTTAAAATCAGTTAAAGAAATGTTTCTTATTTTTTCTAAATCATTGTTAGAAATTACAGGATTTTGAATTCTAAGTTTTCTACATTGTCTATCAGAAATACTAAAAATATTTCGATCTTTACCTAAAGCAAGGCTGATATCTGTAACAATTTCTTCTCTTATACCATCTAAAGGCGGGTTTGTAACCTGCGCAAATAATTGTTTAAAATAGTTTGAGATTAACTGAGGTCTATCTGATAAAACAGCAAGTGGTGTATCAATTCCCATAGAACCTAAAGCCTCTTTACCATTTTGAGCCATAGGTGTAACAACTACTTGAATATCTTCAGTGGTGTAATTAAATAAACGAGAGCGTGTTTTTAAATCTACGGTTTCAATTGGACAAACTTCATTTGTATTTGGTAAGTCTTTTAAATTTTTTCTTGTTTTGTCTAACCATTTTTTATAAGGTCTTTCTGAAACAATTTTTGCTTTTATTTCTTCATCATTAATAATTCTCCCTTCATTCATGTCAACCAAAAACATTTTTCCTGGTTCTAATCTACCATGTTTTTCAACGTCTTTAGGTGCAATATCAACAACACCAATTTCAGAAGACATTATTAATTTTCCGCTTTTTGTTACTGTGTATCTTGATGGTCTTAATCCGTTACGGTCTAATAGTGCGCCAATATAATCTCCATCAGTAAAAGGAATTGAAGCTGGCCCATCCCAAGGTTCCATAATGCAAGCATTGTATTCGTAAAATGCTTTTCTTTCTTCAGACATTGTTAAATGCTTTTCCCAAGCTTCAGGAATCATCATCATCATAACTTCAGGTAAAGACCTACCTGATAATGTTAATAATTCTACCACCATATCCATAGAAGCTGAATCTGATTTTCCTGGTAAAATAATTGGGAATAATTTTTCAATCTGATCACCAAAAATTTCACTTTGCATTATTTCTTCACGCACACGCATTCTACTCACATTACCTCGTAGCGTATTTATTTCACCATTTTGACACATATATCTAAATGGTTGTGCTAATTCCCAAGAAGGCATTGTATTTGTTGAAAATCGTTGATGAACAAGTGCTAATCTTGTTACTAAATCTGGTTGTTGTAAATCTATAAAATACGGTCCAATATCTTCGGGCATAATAATACCTTTATAAATTAAGGTAGTATTTGAAAAGCTTGTTACATAAAAGTAGTTGCTTTCAGACATTTTTGAAGCTGCTATTGTATGTTCTGCAATTTTTCTTGCTGCATATAATTTAGCCTTAAATATATTTTCATCTTTAATAGTTCCTTTACCAACAAACACTTGATTGATAGTTGGTTCAGAATTCAAAGCAATTTCACCAAGCTGAGAATTATCTACAGGTACATCTCTCCATCCTAGAATTTCAAGTCCTTGATTTTTGATTTCTTCTTCAAATACATTTTTACAATAAATATATTGATTTTTGTTTTTCGGTAAAAAAATCATACCCACGGCATATTCTCTTCGAGCAGGTAATTTAAAAGTACAAACTCTATTAAAATATTCGTGTGGTATATCAATTAATAGACCAGCTCCATCACCTGTTTTTCCATCAGAACTAACACCACCTCTATGTTCTAGTTTTACTAAAATTTCAAGAGCATCATGTATAATTTGATTTGTTTTTTCTCCTTTTAAGTTGCATATAAAACCGGCGCCACAGTTTTCATGTTCAAATTCTGGTAAGTAAAGTCCTTGTTTCTCTATCATAAATCTATTTGTAGAATAGTTACAAAAATAAATAAAATATGAATGAAACCAGTTTAAACTTGCGAATACGTTGTAGTATATTCAATAAAACAATAAGGTTGATGAAAATAATTAAATCAATAAAATGATCCTTATTTTTTTATCATTTTAATAATAGAGATTAGAATGTTTTTACATTAAATATTTCCATAAAATACGAATAGCAACAAATGCAATAAGTATTGCAGTACCTTTTTTTAGTTTAATAGGAGTGATAAATTTAACACTAAGTCTAGATCCTATTTGCCCGCCAATTAAAACCGTGAACATTAAAATTATAGTAATTGTTGGTTTAATTGAAAAATTTGGGTTTAAATATTGCCCACCTAAACCAGCTATAGAATTTACTAAAATAAAAAAGCTTGAAGTAGCAGCTATTCTTTTAGGTACATCCCATTTTGTTAAATGTAAAAGAGGAGCTAAAAATACGCCACCACCAATACCAACCATTCCTGAAATAAAACCAATGCCGCCACCATACGAAACATCTTTTGTAATTGAATTTTTAAAGTTTGAAATATCAGCCTTTTTTGAAATGTATTTTGATGTCCACATTAAAATGGCAGCAATTAAAAGCGTAATTCCTAAAAGAATAAAGAATAAAGTTTGACTTATTTTTAAATATCCACCTAAAAAAGCCATAGGAACACTTATTAAAACTAACGGTATTATTTTTTTCCAATTAAAGAGTTTATTTTTTATATAAATATAAGTTCCGCCAGATACAACAACAATATTACATAATAATGCAACTGCTCTAAAGTGTGTAAATGTTAATGAAGTTAATGCTAGAACGGCTAGGTAACTAGATCCACCTCCAAAACCTACTGACGCGTATAGTAAAGCTATTAAAAAAAATAAGGCTATTATTTCCCAGTTTGAAATTAAAGTTTCAAGTAGTAATGATAAATTCATAGGTTAGTAATTCTTGTCAAATGCTAAGATAATATTACTTAGTTTAACTAGTGTAAGTTTTTCTACACTAATTTTTGAATGATTTTTTTAATTATGGAATCTATAATAGAATTTAATTAAAATTATAAATTAGTTAACATAACCTTATTTTATATCTTCTTAAATTTAATTTATAACCGTATTATTAACATTTATTATAAAAAGCAATAGTTTAATAAATTAAATTTTTATATTGCTTCACAATAATTAAATATTCACTCTAACTCACCTTAATATTATGGATAAAAAATATCAAAAAAAGTATTGGAAAAATAATTTAAAATACTTAGCAATACTTTTATCAATATGGTTTTTAGTTTCTTTTGTTTTTGGAATTTTACTTGTAGATGAATTAAATACGATACGAATAGGTGGTTTTAAACTTGGCTTTTGGTTTGCGCAACAAGGCTCTATTTATGTGTTTGTAGTTTTAATTTTTGTGTACATAAAATTGATGAATAAGTTAGATGATAAATATAATTTAGAAAAATAAGCGATGGATATACAAACTTGGACTTGGGTTTTAGTAGGAATAACATTTACATTATATATTGGCATTGCTATTTGGACTAGAGCAAGCTCAACCGGTGAATTTTATGTTGCAGGAAAAGGAGTGCACCCAATAGCAAACGGATTAGCAACTGCAGCAGATTGGATGTCAGCCGCATCATTTATTTCTATGGCAGGCTTAATTTCTTTTAGTGGTTATGACGGTTCTGTTTATTTAATGGGGTGGACTGGAGGATATGTGTTACTTGCTTTATTATTAGCACCTTACTTAAGAAAATTTGGAAAATTTACAGTGCCAGATTTTATTGGAGATAGATATTATTCTAACGTTGCTAGGGTAGTTGCAGTAGTTTGCGCATTAATAGTTTCATTTACTTATGTTGCTGGTCAAATGAGAGGTGTAGGTTTGGTATTTTCACGTTTTTTAGAAGTAGATATAAATACAGGTGTACTTATAGGTATGTTTATCGTGCTATTTTACGCTGTTTTAGGTGGAATGAAAGGAATTACATATACACAAGTTGCTCAATACTGTGTATTGATTTTTGCATTTATGGTTCCAGCAATTTTTATTTCAATTCAAATGACTGGGAACCCAATTCCTCAATTAGGTTTTGGAAGTAGTTCAGATGGAATTTATTTATTAGATAAGTTAGATGGATTGCATAGAGAACTAGGTTTTCATGAATACACTTCAGGTACAAAATCTAAAATAGATGTGTTTTTTATTACGGCAGCACTAATGGTTGGTACTGCAGGTTTACCACATGTAATTGTTCGGTTTTTTACAGTAAAGAAAGTAAGTGATGCTCGTAAATCTGCAGGTTGGGCATTATTGTTTATAGCAATTTTATATACAACTGCTCCGGCAATTGCTGTATTTGCTAGAACAAATATGATTGAAACGGTTAGCAATAAAAAATATACTGAATTGCCAGATTGGTTTTCTAATTGGGAAACAACTGGTTTAATTTCATTTGATGATAAAAATAATGATGGATTAGTTCAATATGTTGCTGATGAGTCAGTAAATGAATTAACTATTGATAAAGATATTATGGTACTTGCAAACCCCGAAATAGCACATTTACCAAATTGGGTAATTGCTTTGGTTGCTGCAGGTGGTTTGGCAGCTGCATTGTCAACAGCAGCAGGTTTGTTATTGGTAATATCTTCATCAGTATCTCATGATATTATTAAGAAAATAGTAAATCCTAAAATTTCTGACAAAGGAGAATTAGTTGCTGCAAGATTATCAGCAGTAGTTGCAGTAATTATTGCAGGTTGGTTTGGTATAAATCCTCCTGATTTTGTCGCCGCAACAGTAGCGCTTGCATTTGGGTTAGCCGCTGCTTCATTTTTTCCAGCCATTGTTTTGGGTATTTTTTATAAAAGAATGAATAAAGAAGGAGCTATAACTGGTATGGTTGTAGGAATGTTTTTTATGCTGTATTATATGATGCGATTTAAATTTGATTGGTTTGGCGGTGGTACTAAAGATGATTGGTGGTTTGGAGTTTCACCTGAAGGATTTGGAACATTTGCAATGCTTATAAATTTTGGAGTTTCATTAATTATTGCTTCATTTACACCTAAGCCACCAAAAGAAGTACAAGAAATAGTTGATAATATTAGAATCCCATCAGATGCTGGTGACGCACAAATGCATTAAAAATTTAACACTAATACTATTTACTAGTTTTAAAGTATGGTTTCTATAAGTAAACATAAATACATGAAAACTATAAATTAAAAGGTTATGAAAATAAATTAATTTTTCTTTCAGTTTAAGATGTTTAGATGCTTTTTTATATTTAAATATTTCATTCATATATAGGAAAAACACCTGATTTTTATAAGAATGATAAAATTAATATGTAATCTTTAATACATTCCTGTTATTTTGATAATTAGAATAAATTATTATCTTTAAGAAAAATAATATAATATGAGTTATTCAAAACCAATATTTAAAGAAAAATACGGAAACTTTATAAATGGAAAATTTGTAGATCCAGTAGGAGGAGAGTATTTTGAAAACAATTCACCAATTGATAATACTTTAATTGCAAAATATGCGCGGTCACAAAAAGAAGATGTGAACAATGCAGTAGCAGCCGCAAATGCAGCAAAAGAAGCTTGGGGGAATACTTCAGCAGCTCATAGAGCATCTCTTTTAAATAAAGTAGCTGATATTATTGAAGCTAATTTAGAAGAATTTGCTTTAGTTGAAACATGTGATAATGGAAAAGCGATTCGGGAAACTTTAAATGCAGACATTCCTTTATCTATTGATCATTGGCGTTATTTTGCAGCAGTAATAAGAGCAGAGGAAGGTTCAGCAACTGAATTAGATGCGAATACTTTATCAATGAATATTAAAGAACCTTTAGGTGTAGTTGCACAAATTATACCTTGGAATTTTCCATTGTTAATGTTATCATGGAAAATGCCTCCTGCACTTGCTGCCGGGAATTGTGTTATTTTAAAACCAGCAGAACAAACACCATCAACAGCAACCTTATTAATGGAGAAAATCGCAGCTGTATTTCCTCCAGGAGTTGTTAATATTATTCACGGTTTTGGTCCGGAAGCAGGAAAACCTTTAGCTTCACATTCAGGTGTTAATAAAGTAGCTTTTACTGGTGAAACTACAACAGGACAATTAATTATGCAGTATGCTTCTAAAAATTTAAATCCAGTTACTATGGAACTAGGTGGAAAATCGCCTAATATTTTCTTTAATAGTGTGATGGATGAAGATGATGCTTTTTTAGATAAAGCAATAGAAGGTGCGGTATTATTTGCATTCAATCAAGGTGAAGTTTGTACGTGTCCTTCAAGAATATTGGTCCAAGAAGATATTTATGATAAATTTATGGAAAGGGTCGTGGCTAGAACAAAAGCCATCAATCAAACGAATCCGTATGATGTTAATTGTATGATGGGAGCTCAGGCTTCTAATGACCAATATGAAAAAATTCTTTCTTATATAAAAATAGGGAAAGGAGAAGGAGCAAAAGTATTAGCAGGTGGAGAGGCTTGTAAATTAGATGGTGAATTTGCGAATGGATATTATATACAACCTACTATTTTAGAAGGGCATAATAAAATGCGTGTATTTCAAGAAGAAATTTTTGGACCCGTTGTAGCTGTTACTAAATTTAAAGATGAAGCTGAAGCATTAGAAATTGCAAACGATACACTTTATGGTTTAGGAGCTGGAGTTTGGACAAGAGATGCACATCAACTATATCAAATACCAAGAGCAATTAAAGCCGGTAGAGTTTGGGTGAATTGTTACCATGCATATCCAGCTCATGCACCATTTGGCGGTTATAAAAAATCTGGATTTGGTAGAGAAACACATTTAATGATGATGAATCATTACCGTCAAACTAAAAATATGTTAATTTCTTATGATAAAAATAAACTAGGTTTCTTTTAGAAAAGAAATTTAACTAATAATATGGCTGTTTGAAAAGTCTAATAATTTCTCATTTTGAAATGTCATATTGAGCCTGTTGAAGTATTATTTCAGAATTTTATTGTATTAATTGTGAATCATTATTATAACCTAAATCAAGTTCAGGATGAAGTAAATTTCACTTTTCAAACAACTTTTTTTAATTTTTTTTAAATGAGTTTTGAAAGAGTAGCAATAACAAAAGAAGCGGCTGAAATTGTAAATGAATTAAAAGCTAAATATGGTGAATTAATTTTTCATCAAAGTGGAGGTTGCTGTGATGGTTCGGCACCTATGATTTTCGAAAAAGAAGATATGTACTTAGATGAAAGCGATATTCTTCTTGGAGCGTTAGAAGGCGTTAATTATTATATGAATCAAGATCAATTTGAGTATTGGAAACATACACATTTAACAATTGACATTACTGAAGGTAGAGGTTCTAGTTTTTCACTTGAGATTCCGCTTGGGATTCGATTTATAATACATTCAAGAATATTATCAGAAGAAGAAAATACAGCTTTAAATAATTAATAAAGTAAATAGCAATAATATAAATGAGTAATTATCACATTAAACACTTAGAAGAATACTATCAAGTTTACAGAAAATCAGTTAGAAATCCAGAAGTCTTTTGGGAAGAAGTAGCAGAAGAGCATTTTATTTGGCGTAAACGTTGGAATAAAGTATTAAATTGGGATTTTACAAAACCTGAAGTGACTTGGTATGAAGGTGCTAAATTAAATATTACCGAAAATTGTATTGATAGGCATTTAAGAAATAGAGGTGATAAAACTGCTATTTTATTTGAACCAAATAATCCGGATGAAGAAGCACAACATATTACATATCAGCAATTATTTGAACGTGTAAATAAATTTGCCAATGTTTTAAAAGAACATGATATTAAAAAAGGTGATAGAGTTTGTATTTATTTACCAATGATTCCTGAATTGGCAATTTCGGTTTTGGCTTGTGCAAGAATTGGAGCAATTCATTCAGTGGTATTTGCAGGGTTTTCTTCAACAGCTTTGTCTACAAGAATTAATGATTCAGATTGTAAAATGGTAATTACTTCTGATGGTTCATACAGAGGAAGTAAAACGATAGATTTAAAAGGAATTGTTGATGAAGCATTAGAAGAATGTTCTTGTGTTGAAACCGTTTTAGTTGCAAAACGAATTAATTCAGAAATTTATATGAAAGAAGGTAGAGATAAATGGTTACAACCATTACTTGATGAAGCTTCTAACGAGTGTGAACCTGAAATTATGGATGCTGAAGATCCATTATTTATTTTATATACTTCTGGTTCAACATGAAAACCAAAAGGAATGGTGCATTCAACAGCTGGTTATATGATTTATACGGCTTATACATTTAAAAATGTATTCAATTATAAAGAAAATGATGTGTATTGGTGTACTGCTGATATTGGTTGGATTACTGGGCATAGTTATATTGTTTACGGTCCATTAGCAAATGGTGCAACAACTGTTATGTTTGAAGGTGTTCCAAATTATCCAGATTATGGGCGTTTTTGGGAGATTGTAGAAAAACATAAAATAAATCAATTTTATACTGCGCCAACAGCTATTAGAGCTTTGGCAAAAGAAAAGTTAGACTATGTTGAAAAGTATGATTTATCATCATTAAAAGTGTTAGGTTCGGTAGGTGAACCCATTAATGAAGAAGCTTGGCATTGGTATAATGACAATGTAGGAAAAAAGAAAAGCCCAATTGTTGATACTTGGTGGCAAACTGAAACTGGTGGTATGATGATTTCTCCAATCCCTTATGCAACGCCAACAAAACCAACCTATGCAACTTTACCATTGCCTGGAGTTCAATTAGCTTTAATGGACGAAAAGGGTAAAGAAATTAAAGGAAATCAAGTAGATGGACGTTTGTGTGTGAAATTTCCTTGGCCAGCTATGGCAAGAACAATTTGGGGAAACCATGAGCGTTATAGAGAAACGTATTTTTCAGCTTTTAAAAATATGTATTTTACAGGTGATGGAGCATTACGTGATGAGGTTGGATATTATAGAATTACCGGTAGAGTAGACGATGTAATTATTGTTTCTGGTCATAATTTAGGAACAGCACCAATAGAAGATGCAATAAATGAACATCAAGCAGTTGCTGAATCTGCTATTGTTGGTTTTCCACATGATGTTAAAGGAAGTGCGTTGTATGGCTATGTAATTTTAAAAGAAACAGGAGAGTCTCGTAACCATGATAATTTACGTAAAGAAATTAATCAAATAATTACTGAGCATATTGGTCCAATTGCTAAATTGGATAAAATTCAGTTTACGGTAGGTTTACCTAAAACCCGAAGTGGAAAAATTATGCGTAGAATTTTACGTAAAATAGCACATAATGATACTAGTAATTTGGGTGATATTTCAACATTACTAAACCCTGATGTTGTAGAATCTATTATTAAAGGGAAGATATAATATTTAACAAAAAAACCTACAATTTTGTAGGTTTTTTTGTTAAATATTTAAACTCTTTGATTAATTTCTAAAAAATACGATAGGAATACTTATTTCATAATTAACTGCAACTCCGTTTCTTAAAGCAGGCTTCCAATTGGGCATATTTTTAACAACTCTTTTAGCTTCATTATTTAGTACTAGGTTTACGCCTTTAACAACTGAAACATCTGAAATACTTCCATCTTTTTCAATTTTAACACTTACAATAACTTTTCCTCTACAGCTTGCATTTCTTGATTTTGTTGGATATTGTAAATTTTTTAAAAAATAGGAAGCTAATGCTTTTTTTCCTCCTGGAAATTCAGCGTGAGTATTGTATTTTGTATATTTAATTTTTTCACCTTTTTCATCCCAACATTTACCATTTTTTAAAATACCATTTTGGTAAACATCATGTCTTTTTAATTGGCCGTTTTTCCAATAATATTTTGCTGAGCCATCTTTTTTTCCATTTTTAAAATAAATTCCTGAACTAATTTTGCCATTCTCATGCCAATAAGTTTGTTTTCCATGAAACCGTTTAATTGTACTTGAAATAAAATGGTTTTCAGACTTTAGTTGTCCAGATTCATAATAAACTTTCTTAATTCTACCATCAGGTTTTGGGTCTGTAAATTTTACTGTTTTAATAGTAGTTACCTTAATGGTACTTGCAATTAATTCAGATTCATTTACAATGTAATTTGGTGTGTTTTGAGCGTATAATGTAGTTGTAATTATAAATAAAATTAGTACTGCTGAGATTGATTTCATTTTAATTTTTTTTAGATTTTAAATAGTTTATATACTATTTATTATTCCTTTATAAATTAACTACTACAAAATTAAAGAATAACTAGATTAGGAGATATGATATTTGTCATACTCCTATTTTTAAGTATGTTGCAGTATTTAAAAGCACTCAAAATGAACAATAAAAAAACCTGTAAAGAAATTAATCTTTACAGGTTTTAAGTTATAATTTCAATCCTCAACTATGAAGATTATAAATTTATTTATTATTTAAGTACAAAGTTTAACCTTGCAAATAAGAAACGACCACCAACACCAAATTGTTGTGCTCTTCTTGACCAGTCAAAACGACCAGAACTTCTGTTTGTACCTCCATCAGAGAATTCTAATTCTGCTCTATCTGGTTCAATATCTAATAAGTTGTTTGCACCTACAGTAATTGTAGTACTTTCAGAAACCTTGTAACCGAAAGATAAATCTGTTACAATTTTAGTTCCAAAAACTTGTTGTCTATCTAAATCAGTTGTAGCTTCCATTACTTCACCAAAGTAAACGTTTCTTAAGAAAACATTAAATTTATCAGTAGTTAAACTATGAGATAAATTAAGTTTTGTTCCCGGTACAGCTTCTTCTAAATATACTCTACTAGCTTCATCGAAGTAAGTCTCAACTTTACCTGCATCAATTAAAACTTGTGAAGCATGAATATTACCAACTCTATTAGTTTTAGAGAAAGTTGCTGCTAAATCAGTTTTTAGTTTCGCATTGTCACCTAATAAAGCATCATGTGTAATTACAATATCTAAACCTTTAGATTCAGTATCAATTGCATTTGCAAAGAAAGCTGCAGCTCCAGCATTTGCTTGAGATAATAAGTTGTCTAATTCAGTTCCTGTTCCAGGTCCTGAGAATCTTCCAGTGTAAATTACTCTGTCATCAATACCTACCCAGTATCCATCAACTGTTACAGTTAAATGTGCATCTGGCATTTTTGTAGTAAATCCAACACTTAAACTTTTAGATGTTTCTTCTTTTAATTGAGGAATACCTAATAATTTAGCAGCTCTACTATCATTTGAGAAAGTACCTACTTCAATTGGGTTACCATCTTGATCAAAAATTGTAGATGTTGAATTAAAGTTTAATTGGTGTAATGAAGGAGCTCTAAAACCTGTGTTAAATGCAGCTCTAATGTTTGTGTTATCACCAGCTTTAATTCTAGTTGCTAATTTAAAGTTCAAAGTAGAGCCAAAGTCAGAATAGTCTTCGTAACGTGTTGCTAAACTTACTAAGAAGTTTTCAGACACATCAGCTTCAACGTCTAAATATCCAGCTACACTACTTCTACCACGAGATAATTCGTTTGCAGGGCTAAATCCTGGGAATACTTGAGATCCACCTGGTCTTGCTCTATCAAAGAAATCTACTGAAGGATCTTGGCTAGGTGTAGTAATTACTTGTCCGTCTGCTGTAAATTGAGCATAAGAACCAAGTTCACCAGCATAAATTTCATATGTTTCAACACGGTACTCAGCACCATAAGCAACATTTACTCCAGACATCATATCTTCATAAAATTTACTAATATCTAAATTAGTCGTATTTTGTGCGAATGAGAATCCACCAGCATCAAAAGTTGTTGGAGATGCACCTTGCATAGAAGCATTATATGTATTGCTAATAGCATATAAAAATTCATTTTTACCATATGTATTACTAAAATCAATATCCCAATCAGATACTTTTCCTTTAATACCTATAGCGAAAGATTTATCAGTAATTGTTGAGTTAATTTCAGGTAAAAAACCATTAATATATGCAGGAGTATAAGTTCTGTTTTGACTAGGCAATCTGTAAAAACCTGCAGAGTTACCTTTTCTTGAACTAACACCAGCAAATGAGTATAATTCAGTTCCGTCATCATTTAAAGGCAAAGAGAAGTTTGCAAAGAAACGACCACCACGTAGAGCAGATTGACCAACTCTCATATTATAATCACTTCTAGTTTGTCCACGTGCAGCTAATTCTGCAGTTGTATTATCAGCACTTAAAATATCTTGTAATTCTGATTTTGTAGCTCCAAGGTCTAAACCTAATCCAGCCATATTACCATATAAAATGACATCAGATACATCACCATCTAATAAATTAGTGATATCATATCCAGCATCATTTGCAACTCTTTCAATAGTATTGTATTGATTAAAAATACCACCTTCAAATTCTTTCATTCTGTTGTATTCTTCTCTTACATCAAAATCTCCAGTAAAGTTTAAGAAACCACCTTTGTCACCTAATTGTAAACCGTAGTTTGCACTTACGTTAGTTGTTTGTCCATCACTACCACCTGTTTGACCATTAGAATTATCAGAGTAATAAGCACCTGTTGTAAGGTTCATTGTTAACTCGTTAGTGCTTCTTTTTAATACAATGTTAATAACACCAGCAATGGCATCAGAACCATACTGTGCAGCTGCTCCATCACGTAATACTTCAATACGTTCAATAGAAGCGGCAGGAATTGCATTTAAATCTGTACCAACACTACCTCTACCAAATGTACCATTAACGTTAATAAGAGAAGAAGAGTGTCTTCTTTTACCGTTAATTAATACTAATACTTGATCAGGACCTAAACCTCTTAAAGAAGCAGGATCAATGTGGTCAGTACCATCAGAAATCGTTTGCGTATTAGATGTAAAAGAAGGAGCCACATAATTTAAAATTTGATTTAAATTAACTTGTGGTCCAGCAGTTAATAATTCTGTAACATCAATAATGTCTACAGGAACCGCAGTATCTACAGCTGTTCTGTTAGGGTTTCTTGAACCTACAACAACAACTTCATCTAAAGATACTCCAGAAACTAATACAACATCAAATGTTTTAGTTCCATCCATTTGTAATTTCTTATCGTTAAATCCAACATATGAAAAGATAAGATTTTCACTTGACTCAACTTTAACGGTATACTTACCATCAAAATCGGTTGTAGTACCTCTTGATGTTCCTTCAATTGTAACTGAAACACCAGGTAAAGGTTGACTGTCAGAATCGGTAACCGTTCCCGAAACTTGATACGATTGCGCAAATGTTGCCATCGTAAATAGCGAAAATATCGCTATTAAAAATTGTTTTTTTGAATTCATGTACTTTGATTTATGTTAATTAATTCGGCCAATATATAACAAAAATTTAACATTTGGAGGCTAATAATGTATCTTTTAATGGTTAAATAGTATTTTATTGATGGATTAGTAATTACAAAATTCATTTTTACTTGATTAATAAATAAATAGGTAGTGATTTTTTTGATATTTTTGCTTGTAAGAAAAGAGTAAATTATACTACTAATGAAACAAACATATATTTATGAAGAATTTATTTAATAAAAAAAATATATCAAATATACTATTTGTAATTGTTGTTGGCCTTTTATTATTTCCATCAACTAGAGAGTGGGGTATGAGGCAGTTGGCTTTTACACCATCAGTTGAAAAAATTGAAAATGCTGAAACAATTAACAATTATAACTGGAATTTAAAAGGTTTAAATACGGAGAGTTTAAATTTTAATGAGTTTGAAAATAAAGTGATTTTCGTTAATTTTTGGGCTACTTGGTGTCCGCCTTGTAGAGCTGAAATGCCTATGATTCAAAAATTATATAATGATTATAAAGACAAAGTTGCCTTTGTTTTTATAACTAACGAAAATTGGAATACTGTAAAACCCTTTTTTGATAAAAATGGGTACGATTTGCCAGTTTATAATTCTATAAGTAGTCCACCTCAAAAATTTACAGAAACAAATAGTATTCCTGCAAGTTATTTAATTGATAAAAATGGAGCGATATTAATTTCTAAAGTTGGAGCTGCAGATTGGAATAGTACTAAAGTTCGTAATTCGTTAAATGATTTAATTTCAAAATAAAAACCTGCAGCTATTATTTTGAATAATACTACAGGTTTAAAACTTGAATTTTCATAAGGTCGGTTTTAGAGGTATTGATTTTTATAGTCCGTATCGTCTAAACTTGCTCCATTGTAATCTTTTTGTGTTTACAAAATTTACAAATACTACTCTTTTCTTGTTTTCTTGCGGAAGGTTTAAATTTAAAGTTGTCATAATAAATAGTTTTAAGTTGTTAGTTTCTATTTAAATGACGTTTGTAAATATATTTTGTTACACTATTATGTATTGCAAGGTACTATATTAACATTTATTTAACTAAATGGTTGCATTTTAATAAGTTAGTGTAAATTTAAGTTTCAGCTAAAATTTCATTTAGGCTATCTATAATTACAGAACAACCTTTTATTATTTCTTCTTCTGAAATTGTTAAAGGAGGTGTTATACGGAAAGCTTTGCCTTCAAATAATAACCAAAAGAGTAATAAGCCTTTGCTTATAGATTTTAATATAACTTTTGAAGCAATGTCTTCAGTTTTAACAATAGCAGCTAACATTAAGCCTTTTCCTCTAATTTCTGAGATTAATGGATGAACCAATAATTTTCTAATTATTAGTTCTTTATGAAGTGTTTCTTCAATAAGGTTAGTAGTCCGTAATTCAACTAATGTAGCATTTGCAGCTGCAGCAATTACAGGATGCCCACCAAAAGTTGTTATATGACCTAATTTAGGTTGTTGCTTTAAACAGCTCATAATTTTATGAGATGAAATAAAAGCACCTATTGGCATTCCGCCACCTAATCCTTTACCTGCAATTAGAATATCAGGAACAACATTGTAATTTTCAAAACCAAATAATTTTCCTGTTCTGCCAATTCCAGTTTGTATTTCATCTAAAATAAGTAGCGCACCAACTTTCTGGCATTTATCTTTTACTTTTTTTAAATAGTTGTTTATTGGTTCAATAAAACCAGCACCTCCTTGAATAGTTTCTAAAATTACAGCTGCTGTGTTGGTTGATATTTTATCAATATCAACAACATTATTAAATTCAATAAATTTTACTCCAGGTATTAATGGTCTAAAAGCACTGTTTTGTTGTTCGACTCCGCAAACACTCATAGCGCCTTGTGTATTACCATGGTATCCGTTTTTGGCTGAAATTATTTCACTTCTATTTGTAAACCGTTTAGCTAATTTTAGAGCTCCTTCAGTAGCTTCAGTTCCAGAGTTTGTTAAATAAACGGTTTCTAAATTTTCTGGTAAATTTTTCGCAAGTAATTTAGTAAGTGATACTTGCGGTTGTTGAATAAATTCTCCATACACCATTACATGTGTATAAGCATCAACTTGTTTTTTGATGGCTTCAGAAATTTTTGGGTGATTATGTCCTAATGTATTTGCTGATACACCTGCAATAAAATCTAAATATTCTTTACCATTAGTATCATAAACAAAACTTCCAGTTGCATGAGAAATTTCTATAGCTAATGGATTTGGTGATGTTTGTGCTTGATATTTAAAAAAATCTTTTTTCAAATTATTTTTCTATACGTTGTTTGTCGTGTATAAAAATAGCTTCTTTAGTTAACGGACGTTCATCTTCTCTCCAAATAAAACCTTTAAAAGTTCTATCTTTTGGATTTAATTTTTCAAATTCAGAAGGAGGATATGTTTTTCCATCTGGTTTTTTATTAAAATCTATTGAATTAATAGTATTGCTTTCTAAAGTAATAAATATATTATCACTGCTTTTCATTTTAGAAATCCCCATTAATTTTTGATATTCATCTCTTAAATAAAAAATAACCTCACTATTTCCAATATCATTTAATGAGTTCAATTTATTATTTTTAAATTTCCCGTACATGTTTTTTCCTTTCAATTGGTTATAACCTGTTGAATCTTTTTGAATCATAAAAGCATTACTTAAAACTTTTAAAGAATCTAGTTGTTCAGTTTTAGCATTTGAAATTAAATGAATAGTATCTCCAGTAATTTGATTTCCTTCAG
>NZ_WTAR01000051.1 GCF_013139515.1 Lutibacter sp. | reverse complement strand
TACAAGACAGAGAAAGATGCAATGTCAGCATTAAATGGTGTTTATGATGGGCTTCAATCAAAAGATTATTATGCTAACAACGTTTGGCATATGAGTGATTTTACTACAGAAATAGTTATTGGTTTTTGGAAAGATCCATTTGATAGATTCACTTATGAAAATGATGAAGGAAATAAGATTTATCCTTTATGGAAAAAAGCTTGGGTAGTTAATAATAGAGCAAATTCTGTAATTGATAGAGTTACAGAAATGGATTTAAACGAAGAAATTAAAAATAGAATTATTGGTGAAGCTAAATTTATAAGAGGTTTAAATTACTTTAATTTAGTACGTTATTTTGGACATATTCCATTAATTACTAAAGAGACAACTTCAATTGATGAAAACCAATTTAATAGTCAAGTTACTAGAGATGAAGTATACGATCAAATTATTGAAGATTTACAATTTGCAGAAACCTATCTTCCAATTGTACAAGAAGAAGTTGGTAGAGCAACATCAGGAGCCGCAAAATCAATACTAGGGAAAGTATATTTAACAAGGTCTGGTAATTATTTAAATCACGAAACTGGTATTTTAGAAACTGGCGACCCAATGTATTATCAATTAGCTGCTGATAAGTTAAAAGAAGTTATTGATGGAAATGCATACAGTTTAGAAGCTAATTTTGAAGATGTATTTTCTCCAGATAATGAAAATGGAAAAGAAATAATATTTGCAATTCAATACTTAGCAGGTACAGGTGCTGGAGCAAATGAAGGAGAAGGAAATTCATTTGGTCCAAAATGGGTACCAAAAGGAGCAGGTATTTCTTTAGCCGAATTTAAATCTGGTGGTGTTCCAATAGAGTTTTACAATTCGTATGGAAGTAGTGATACAAGAAGAGATGCAAGTTTTATGACATCATATATTGACCGTAATGGAGCAACAGTTTCTTACCCACAATCTCCATTAACAGTACCTCACGTGAGAAAATATTTAAGTGACATACAAGAAGGTCCAGATCCAAATTTTTCTGCTGTAGATGAATGGGATTATGGAATGAATTTCCCTGTAATACGCTATTCTGATGTACTTTTAATGTATTCAGAAGCTTTAAACGAAGTTGGTGATGGAAATGTACTATGGGGAATAAACGAAGTGAGAACAAGAGCAGGTCTTACAATTCTGTCAAATGTTGGACAAACAACTTTAAGAAATAAAATTCTTCAAGAAAGAAAATGGGAACTTTGTGTAGAAGGTCATGGATGGTTTGATTATACAAGATTAGGTGTTTTACTAGAAGTTGAAAATTCTTTAGGGCATAAATCAGGTTATCAATACCCTACAGCAAGAAATTATTTATACCCTATTCCTTTTAAAGCAATGGAAATAAATAAAAATTTAAACCAAAATTTTGGGTATTAATAAACAATTAGTCAACACTATCTTTAACTATAAAATTGACAAAGATGAAACATAAAATATTAAAAATAACTTATTTATTCTTACTTCCGGCATTGTTGTTTTTTGGATGTGAAGAACCTGAACCAACACGTGAAATTAGGTTGGAAAGCTATCCTGTACCAACAATTACCTTTAATGATGAACTACCTGACCTTATTCCAATTAGAGTTGAAGATGGCTTTGTGTTTTCACTACTCTTAGAGGCTGAAGGCGGTTTAGGAGGTTTATTAGTAAATGGTGAACAAGTTCATACATCTAGGTACGGACAACTACGTGAAAACGTTGCATATACTTATGTAATGCCTGATGTAGAATTTAGCACAGTACTTTTTACAGTGGTTGACCAAGATGGACAAACAACTGAAAGTAGAGAAATTACAATGAAAGCTGAAGGAAGGCTCCCTCCTATTTTTACAATTTCGGATATGGGTGGCGTATTAGAAGAATTAATTGATGAACCAATGGATACCCAAGGAGGTGGAAATTTTGCTGCTAGAGTTACATCAACAGGAGATCACGAAATAGATTCATATACACTTAGAGGCCTTTTTAGAAATACACAAGAAAGATTTGATGGAGCTTACCAAGTGAATGCTGATGCTCCCGAAGGAGGAAAAGCACTAAGAGTAACAAAACATGCCGCATTTGCACCTAATACAATACTTTACTTTGGAACACCTATTCCAGATGTATTTATTGATGATGTTGATGCTGATAAAAGAGTTTATCAATTTGATATTTATTATGACAATACTCCTGACCCATCCTTTGTTGGAGATTTGGATTTTGATTTTTATTTAATAAATTTTTCAAAATTTAAAAATGATAGATCTGGAGTATATGAAACTTATTCAGGGCATATTCCTAGTCCAAATGCTTGGCATACAGTTACCATGAGTATTAAAGAAATTGGAGGAATTCACACTGGAGATGTAGCAACAACTGAAATAGATGGTATAAGCATTAAGTTTTCAAATGGAGTTGCAACAACAAACCCATATTATTTAAGAAATTTTAGAATTGTAAAGGCAAATTAATATTGAAAATTGATTTAGTTAATTAATGGCAACTTGTTATTTTGAATTTAATAGCTAGTTGCCAACACTAAAAAATAAAAAAATGAAGAATAGTATAATTATAAGTTTACTATTGTTAACCCTAATTGGGTGTGATAATAAAACTACGAGTGATGAATTTACTACATATCCAAAAAGTAGTATTACCATTGACTTTGATACAGCATTAAAAACAGGAATTAACAAAGGAGTTGCAGCTGCAAATTTATGTTGGTTATTAGATTCTGATTTACCTACAGCCAACCCAACACAATCTATGAGAAGTGCTCTTAAAGAATTAGGAGTTGGTTCTTTAAGGTTTCCATATGGTGCATTAGCTGAAAATTACTTATGGGATACAGCACCTTTTGATAGTGAAAAACCTATTGGGCAATTAAACCCAAAAGTTGCTTCTACAAATACAAATGTTGGTACGTGGTCTTGGGCAACAAACCCAGATGGCACTTTCAAAAAAGCAATGGACTTTGATGAGTATATGGATATTTGTCAAGATTTAGAAATTAAACCATTAGTTGTAGTTAGTATTCAGTCATCAACATTTAATGGAGGTCCAACACCTGAAGAGTTAGTAACATCTGCCGTAGAATGGGTAAAATATGCCAAAGCAAAAAATTATGATGTTGCCTATTGGCAAATAGGAAATGAAGTAGATCATAATAGCGGCCTAAATAGTTTAAATTTATATGTAAGTAGATATCAAGAAATGGTAACAGCTATGAAGGCTGAAGACCCTACTATTAAAGTGGGACCTGGGCTTTTAAATGCTCCTGATTATTTCAATGCAATTATAACTTCAACTCCAGATTTAATTGATTTTGTTTCAGCACACCAATACATGTTCTCTTTTATAAATACAAGTGCAAATTATGATTTATGGAAAGAAGATGATAGCAACTTTGTTCCAAATGTATTCACTATACAAAATGCAGTAGCTAAATCAGTCAAGCCAACCATGGAAATTGTTATAACAGAAACGGGGGTAACTACTGGTGTAAACGACATAGGATTTGTAAGTAATACGTATAAAGCACTTTGGTGGTTTGATGTATTAATGACTGAAATTGGGCGCAAAAATGTGGCGTATTCTTATTTTTGGGGAACACACTCTCCTTGGAATGATGGACAGCAACCAGTTGATAACCTAGATAAAGATGTTGGTGTTTTACTGAGATTAGATAATAATTCTCGTAAACCAACTGCTGAAATTATAAAATTAGTAAATGAAAATATGTTAGATAACTTGGTTAAAACTACTACAGGTGAATTTTCAGGTTATATAAAAACATACGCAGGTGTTAATGATGAAGGAACAAAACATACTATTTTCTTAATGAATAGAAATAATGAACCTGAAGAAGTTATATTACAACTTAACAACTTACCTAATTCAGTAAACCATTTTACAAGAAAAGAATTTAAAGGAACTAATCCTGAAGACAGAAACCCTTTAATTGAAGAAGCTGGTAATGTATCCGTTTTAGAAAAAACAGTTAGAATTACATTACCTCCACTATCAGTTACATTTTTAAACAATTAGGTTTAAAAATCATAAATAATGGGTTTTATGATTTTACTTAAAAGGGTAAAACACGATAGTTTTAGCCCTTTTAAATTAATATTTAAAGAAAGCTTCATGAAAAAAATGAAAACGATTTTCGTTACTTTATGTTTTGCATTTTCCTTTTCAGGTTTATTTGCTCAGGATTTTGAATATTCTTTAGAAGTTGAAGATGTACATGAAGGTCCTGTCATCAAAAAAGGTGATTCTAACACGCAAGATAATAAGTACGGTTTTGAAGGAGGAACAGTCATTCGTTACAAAAATGAATACCACCTTTTTACTGCTGAACGTTTTGGAAAACCAAGATTAGTAAAGATGCGTTTGGCTAATTGGAAAAGTAAAGATGGAATTAATTGGGAACGCTTGTCAACCATTTTTGAGTCAAGTGGAAATTTTACTGGTGAAGATAAGTACGCTTCCTTATGGGCACCAATGCCTTATTTTAATAAAGATGAAGACCGATGGAATATTTTTTATGTTGCTTACCGTTCAAAACCAAATGATTCTACAGGTTGGTATTTAAATTATGAAGGAAGAATCGCAAGAGCATTTTCAGAATCTCCTGGCTATGATGGTTTACAAGGCCCTTATAAAAATGCAGGATTTGTTCTTGAACCCGATTCAAAAGATGGAGATTGGGTAGGTTTGCAAGGCAACGATTCTTTTTTCGGTTACCAAGTTGAGAATAATTGGTATGCTTTTTATGGAAGTGCTCAAACACAAAGTAATAGAAATACAAAATATCCAAAACATAACTTAACAATGGCAACAGCTGTTAAATTAGCTGGTCCGTGGGAAAAACTAACAGAGAAAGGTCTTGTTAAATTTCATGAAAAATTTGCTGAAAATCCAGTAATTACAAAACTTGATAATGGAATGTATGTAGCATTATTAGATTCTAGTAAAGGAAGTTTTGGATATTCATTTTCTAAAGATGGACTTATTTGGGAAGAAGCTCGATTTATTAAACTTGCACCTTATACAAAAAAATGGTGGACAACTGTACGTACACCTCTTTGTCTGATTCCAGAAAATGATGGTTTTTATACTGTTTTCTTTACTGCATTTACAGAGAGTGGATTTGCTGAGGTTGGAAAAGTAAAGCTTAAATTGATAAAGAAATAAAACTTTATAGGTGAGACATAAAATAATAATTACATTCTTTTTTTTCATATTTATTGGAACTGTTTTAGGACAAAACATAACAATAGATTTTGGTACAAATATGAAAACCGGAATTAATAATGGAGTTGCTTCTGCAAACTTATGTTGGCTATTAGATTCTGATTTACCAACCCCTAACTCAACCCAATCTATGAGAACGGCACTTGCAGAATTAGGTGTGAAATCTTTAAGGTTTCCGTACGGAGCTTTGGCTGAAAATTATTTATGGGACACCGCGCCTTTTGATAGCACAAAACCTATAGGAAACTTAAACCCGAAGGTTGCATCAACTAGTAAAAATCCAGGAAATTGGACTTGGGCTACAAACTTAGATGGTACTTTTATAAAAGCGATGGATTTTGATGAATATATGAGTATTTGTCAAGATTTAAATATTACACCACTAGTAGTTGTAAACATTCAGTCTTCAGAATACACAGGAGGTCCAACTGCTCAAGATTTAATAGATTCAGCTGTTGAATGGATTAAGTATGCAAATGATAAAAACTACAATGTAGCTTATTGGCAAATTGGTAATGAAGTTGAACATGTCAACTCAAGAGTATTTACAAAAGATGAATACATTAGCCATTATGTAGCAATGGTAACCGCAATGAAAGACGAGGATTCAACAATAAAAGTTGGGCCTGGAATTCTATCAAGTATTGGCTATTTTAATACAATTATTGATACTTATCCAAATTTAATTGATTTTATATCTGCCCATCAATATATGTATTCATTTACTGAAACTTGTGCAACATATGACTTGTGGAAAGAGAATACAGAAAGTTACATTCCAAATGTGACTGGTATACAGAATGCAGTATTAAACTCTTCAAAACCTACTATGGAAATATTGGTTACCGAAACAGGTGTAACGCCTGCAAAAGATGGTTTTGGAAGCATTAATAATACGTATAAAGCGCTTTGGTGGTTTGAAGTTTTAATGAATCAAATACAATTAAGCAATGTTTCTTATTCGTATTTTTGGGGGACGCATTCTCCTTGGAATAGTGGAGAAACTCCAATCGATGATGCTATCAAAGATGTTGGCCTTTTACTTCGTGTAGACAATAATACACGTAAACCAACTGCAGAAATTGTAAAATTGGTAAATGAAAACATGCTAGAAAACCTTGTACAAACAACACAATCTGTAAATTACATTAGAACATTTGCCTCCATAAATAACGATGACACAAAATATTGTGTGTTTTTTATGAACAAAAGTAATGTTACTCAAAATGTAGTTGTGCAGCTAAATCAATTACCTGCAAACACAACTACATTCTCTCGTAAAGAATTTAAGGGTACCACTTATGATGATATTTCCCCAACAATTGAAAATGTAGCAGATGTTAATGTATCTTTAGATGATACTGTAACTATTACTTTAGAACCTTTATCTGTAACCATATTAAATAACAAAGATACTTGTGATTGTAATTAAATTTATCAGAATAATTTTCAAATAACCTAAAAATGAAAAAATACAGCTATTTACTTCTCTATATAATTGGTTTAGTTTCTTGTACGCAACCTCAAGAAAGAACAGTTACTTCTTTTAACGAAAATTGGTTTTTTACAAAAGGTAAAATTTCAGGTGCTGAAAATCCAACTTTTGATGATTCTTCTTGGAGAGTTTTAGACGTGCCACATGATTGGGCAATTGAAGGTCCTTTTGCAAAAGAAAATAACGCAAGAAGTGGAGGGCTTCCATTTTTTGGAGAAGCATGGTATAGAAAACATTTTAATGTAAATGATTCATTAAAAGGTAAGATAATTACAGTAGAATTTGACGGAATTATGAGTAATTCTACAATCTACTTAAATGGGAAAAAAATAGGTGAAAGACCATACGGTTATATTGGGTTTCAAGTAGATTTAACACCGTATTTAAAATACAATGAAGACAATGTTTTGGCTGTAAAAGTAGCTCCTGAAAATTATTCTTCACGTTGGTATCCTGGAGCAGGTATTTATAGAAATGTAAGAATGGAGGTTAAAAACCCAACTCATGTAGCTTTTAAAGGAACGTACGTTACTACTCCAAAAATTACAGATGCTGCGGCAACTGTAAAAGTTGAAACTACAATTAATAGTAAAGAATTAAATTCTGGGAAATTTGAATTAGAAACTTCTGTAGTAGATGCATTAGGTGTACAAGTTGCATCAACTTCTTCAGAATTTAAAATTACAGATAAAAACACTAAAAAAATTGAACAAAACTTAAGTGTAGAAAACCCGAACAGATGGGATTTAGACAATCCGTATTTATATTCAGTTAAAACAGTTCTTAAAAAAAATGGAGTTTCAATAGATACGTACAACACAACTTTTGGGATAAGAACTATTGAATTTACAAGTGAAGAAGGCTTTGTTTTGAACGGAAGAAAAGAGCGATTTAGAGGTGTTTGCTTACATCATGATTTAGGGCCTTTAGGTTCAGCTGTTAATTATAGAGCTACCCAACGGCAGCTTGAGATTATGAAAGAAATGGGTATAAATGCCATACGTACAAGTCATAATCCAACTTCGCCTGAACAATTAGAATTGTGCGATAAAATGGGAATCTTAGTTATTGCTGAAGCTTTTGATGGTTGGAAAATACCAAAAGTAGAAAATGATTACAATAAATATTGGGATGAGTGGCATGAAAAAGATTTAAGAGATATGCTTAAAAGGGATCGTAATCACCCTTCTGTAGTGATGTGGAGTATTGGTAATGAAATGAACGAACAACGTCATAAAAATGGTGGTAAAATCGCAAAAATGTTAACAGATATCTGCCATGAAGAAGATATAACTAGACCTGTTACTGCTGGTTTTAACGCATATCCACATAGTGTTAAAAATGGTTTAGCAGCTGCAATTGATATTGTTGGGTTTAATTACAAACCAACACAATATAATAATTTATTAAAAAAACATCCAGATTGGATTGTTTATGGTGCTGAAACATCATCATGTGTAAGTTCTAGAGGGGTATATCATTTACCATTAGAGAAATATAACAAACATGAATCTTTACAAGTATCTAGCTATGATATTATAAGTCCGCCTTGGGCATATGCTCCTGACATTGAGTTTAATGCACAAGAAACAATGACAAAATCATTAGGAGAATTTGTCTGGACTGGTTTTGATTATTTGGGAGAGCCAACACCATACGGAGGCAGAGATAACCATACGCATGGAAACTGGTCTGGCGATTGGCCTTCACGTAGTTCATATTTTGGAACAGTTGACTTATGCGGGTTTCCAAAGGACAGGTTTTATTTATACCAAAGTGTGTGGACTAAAAAACCGATGGTGCATATTTTACCGCATTGGAATTGGGAGGAGCAAAATGTTGAAAAAATTCCTGTGTATGCATACTCAAATTGCGAGGAAGCTGAATTATTTTTAAATGGAAAATCGCTTGGAAGAAAAACAATGGGTATAGATAAAACGACCTTACCTATTAATTTCAATTGGTGGAAACGACCAGAAACCACTTGGGACTCACCATATCGTTTAAACTGGAATGTGAAATATGAGCCCGGAGAACTAAAAATTGTGGCTTATAATAACAATGTTGAGGTAGCTTCAAAAATAATAAAAACAGCTAGTAAACCTGCACAAATTAAATTAAATCCAGACAGAAGTACCATTTCTGCAGATGGTAAAGATTTATCTTTTATAACCATTAAGATTGAAGATAAAAACGGTAATTTTTGTCCGTTAGCAGATAATTTAGTAAAATTTAAAATAACTGGACCAGGAACCATTGCAGCTGTAGGAAATGGGAATGCCGCAACATTAGAGCCTTTTCAGGCAGATTATAGAAAAGCGTTTAACGGTCTTTGTATGTTAATTATAAAAAGTGAAAAAGGAGAAAAAGGAGCAATTCAAATTGAGGCTACTTCTGAAGGGTTATCTTTAGGTAAAGTTGTAGTTACATCAAAATAAAAAAATAAATTATCATGAATAAATTTACAATCATTTCAATAATAGCACTATTATTTTTCGTTTCTTCTTGTAAGAATACATTAAAACAAGAAGTAACAAAAGAAGAGAAAATACTTCCAAATATCGTTTATATTTTAGCAGATGATTTAGGCTATGGAGATGTAAGCTATTTAGGTCAAAATAAATTTGAAACGCCTAATATTGATAAATTAGCAGCGCAAGGAATGGTTTTTGCCCAACATTATTCAGGTTCAACTGTTTGTGCACCTTCTAGATCAGCTTTAATGACAGGGCAACACACTGGGCACACACCAATTCGTGGAAATAAAGAGGTAAGGCCTGAAGGTCAATACCCAATGCCTTCAGAAAGTTTTACTGTTGCTGAGTTGTTGAAAGATAACGGCTATACAACAGGTGTTTTTGGAAAATGGGGACTTGGATTTCCAGGTTCAGAGGGCGATGCCAACAATCAAGGTTTTGATGAGTTTTATGGATATAATTGTCAACGTTTAGCGCATAACTATTATCCGTATCACCTTTGGCACAATCAAGAAAAAATAGTTTTAGAGGGAAATCAAGGCACTGAAGAAAATCAATATGCACCTACTTTAATGCATAATGAAGCATTAAAATTTATGGAAATGAATAAAGAAAAACCTTTTTTCTTGTTTTATGCTTCAGCATTGCCACACGCAGAATTATTGTTACCTCAAGAAAACATCGATGAGTTTAAAGGAAAATTGCTTCCAGAAAAGAGTTATAAAGGAGTAGATAGTGGTGAAAAATACAAAGCAGGAGGTTACGGTTCTCAAGAAAATTCACATGCCGCGTTTGCAGCAATGATTACGTTGTTAGACACACAGCTTGGAGAACTAAATAAAAAACTTGAAGAATTGGGTATTGCTGATAATACGATGGTTATTTTTACTTCTGATAATGGCCCACATCAAGAAGGCGGTGCTGATCCAACATATTTTAATAGTAACGGACCTTTTAGAGGTGTTAAACGGGATTTGTATGAAGGTGGTATTCATGTGCCTATGGTTGTAAAATGGCCAGGAAAAATTAAAGAAGGTTCAAGTACAAATCATATTTCAGCATTTTGGGATTTTATGCCAACAGTTGCTGAAATAGTAGGTGCTAAAAACCCAGAAAATAGTGATGGAATATCATTTCTTCCTTCTTTATTAGCTGAAGGAATTCAAAAAAAGCACGAATATTTATATTGGGAATTTCACGAAAAAGGCGGTCGTATTGCAGTTAGAAAAGACAATTGGAAAGCTGTAAGGTACAATGTGTTAAAAAACCCAAATAGAAAAGTTGAATTATACGATTTATCTAAAGATCCAAGTGAGGAGCATAACATTGCTAAAGAATTTCCCACAGTTGTAAAAGAACTGGCTCAAATTATGATTGATGCAAGAACTCCTTCAGAAGTGTATAAATTTGCATCACCAACCTTTTTAAATGTTGATTAAAATTTAGTTATGAAAATATCAAATTTCGTTTCGGTATTTACAGTTGCATTATTATTAATTGTTTCTTCTTGTAAAAGCACCTCAAAAAAAGAGGCGCTTAAAGAAACAAGCACAACACCAAACATTGTTTATATTTTAGCAGATGATTTAGGGTATGGAGATGTGAGTTATTTAGGTCAAAAAAAATTTAAAACTCCAAATATTGATCAGTTAGCCAAGCAAGGAATGGTTTTTACGCAACATTATTCAGGTTCAACAGTTTGCGCACCTTCAAGATCTACATTAATGACAGGCCAGCATACGGGTAATACACCAATTAGAGGAAATCAGGAAGTGAGACCAGAAGGACAATTACCAATGCCAGCAGAGAGTTATACAGTTGCAGAACTACTTAAAGAACATGGGTACACTACAGGTGTTTTTGGTAAATGGGGACTTGGGTTTCCAGCTTCTACAGGAGATGCAAATAATCAAGGTTTTGATGAGTTTTATGGATATAACTGTCAGCGTTTGGCACATAGTTATTACCCATATCACCTTTGGCACAATCAAAAAAAAATTATATTAGAAGGGAACAAAGGATTTCAACATAATCAATATGCTCCATATTTAATACACGATGAGGCAATTAAATTTATGGAGATTAATAAAGATAAGCCTTTCTTTATGTATTATGCATCTGCATTGCCACATGCTGAATTGTTGCTACCTCAAGAAAATATAGATGAGTTTAAAGGAAAATTTTTACCTGAAAAAAGTTACAAAGGAAAAGATCGTGGAGAAAAATACAAAGCAGGAGGTTATAGGTCTCAAGAAAATGGACATGCAGCCTATGCTGCTATGATTACATTGTTAGATAAACAAGTAGGAGAAATAGTTTTAAAATTAGAAGAATTAGGAATTTCAGATAACACAATTGTAGTATTTACCTCAGATAATGGACCACATAAAGCAGGTGGTGCAGATCCTTTATATTTTAATAGTAACGGTTCTTTTAGAGGTATAAAACAAGATTTGTATGAAGGAGGTATTCGTGTACCAATGATTACAAAATGGCCAGGGAAAATTAAAGAAGGTTCTAGTACAAATCATATTTCTGCATTTTGGGATTTTATGCCAACAGTTGCTGAAATTATAGGAGTTGATAAGCCTAAAAATATTGATGGGATTTCTTATCTTCCTTCTTTATTGAATAAAGACACACAAGAAAAACACGAATATTTATATTGGGAATATAATTACAAAGGAGGGAGAATTGCAGTGAGAAAAGACAATTGGAAAGCTGTAAAATACAATGCATTAAAAAATGTAAACAGAAAAATTGAGTTGTACAATTTAGAGAGTGACCCAAGTGAAACAACTAATATAGCGAATGAATTTCCAGAAGTTGTAGCAGAACTTGCTCAAATTATGAGAGAAGCTAGAACACCTTCAGAAGCATATAAGTTTGATTTTAAAATACTTGAAAACTAGCATAATTTTAAATGAGAAATCCAATTATTAGTATATTACTTAATTTAATGTTGATAACTGTTTATTCATGTAAATCAACAACTTTTGAATTTACGAATAAGCCGAATATCATTATTTTTATGGTAGATGATTTAGGTTGGACAGATTTGGGAAGTTACGGTAGTGACTTTTATGAAACACCAGCCATTGATAAAATTGCCACTAACGGAATACGTTTTACAAACGCATATAGTGCAAGTTCAGTTTGTTCTCCAACAAGAGCTGCAATAATGACCGGAAAATACCCTGCAAGAACTAAAGTAACAGATTGGATTGCCGGGCATAATTTTCCGTGGGCACAACTAAAAGTTCCACAGTGGAAAAAATATTTGGACCCTAATGAAATTACACTACCTGAATATCTTAAAGATAAAGGATATACAACAGCCAATATTGGAAAATGGCATTTAGGAGAAGAGAGTACATATTGGCCAAAACACCAAGGATTTGATATTAACAAAGGTGGATATGCAAAAGGTGGACCGAGAGGACATTATTTTAGTCCGTACCACAACCCAAGATTAACGGATGGTCCAAAAGGAGAATATCTTACGGATAGATTAACTGATGAAGCTATTCAATTTATGAATGGAACAAAAGAAGCACCTTTTTTCTTATACTTTTCACATTATGCAGTGCATACTAAATTAGAAGCTAAACAACAGGTTATTGATAAGTATAAAAATAAAATTGAAACTAACAATCCGCATCAAAACCCAATTTATGCTGCTATGATTGATAGTGTTGATGAAAGCTTGAAACGATTTCTTCAAAATTTAGAAGAAACAGGAAAAATAAACAATACCATTATCTTTTTTATGAGCGATAATGGAGGATTAACAAAAGTGACTTCAAATGCACCGCTTAGAGATGGAAAAGGATCTATTTATGAAGGTGGTGTTAAGGTGCCAATGATTATTTATGCACCAAAATTGATTACAAAAGGAAGTGTCAATACAACTCCAACAATTACGATGGACGTTTTTGCTTCAATAACTGATTTGCTACACATTAAAACTATTACACCAATTGATGGGATTAGTTTAATACCACTAATTTTAGAAGAAAAAGAAATAAAACGAAATGCTCTGTATTGGCATTACCCGCATTATCACCAAGAAGGAGCAGTACCTTACAGCGCAATTAGAGAAGGTGATTGGAAGCTAATAGAAAATTTAGAAGAAAATAAACTTGAATTGTACCACCTTTCAGAAGATATTGGTGAAACAAAAAATTTGACATTAAATAATCCTTCAAAAGCTGCTGATCTAAAACAAAAATTAAATCATTGGAGAACAAAAATTGAAGCACAAATGCCAATAAAGAACATCGATTATGATAAAACAAAAGAAAGAAAAAAATCAAATTAATTGTAAGAAACATATTATGAATTTTAAACACGTTGGATTTTTATTCCTTTTAATTTTTATAGCAAGTTGCAAAACGAATACTGATACAGTTTCTAGGTCTAGAACATCGTTAGATTTTGATTGGAAATTTATTCAAAAAGATATTGTTGCTGCTGAAAAACCAACTTTTAATGATTCAGATTGGCGTTTGTTAAATGTACCACATGATTGGAGTATTGAAGGTGAATACGATGAGAAAAACCCTTCAGGAATAGCAGGTGCATTTTTACCTACAGGTATTGGTTGGTATAGAAAGGATATTAATATAGATAAATTAGCCGCAAACGAAAAAGTATTTATAGAATTTGATGGTGTATATATGAATAGTGATGTTTGGATTAATGGCCAACATCTTGGAAACAGACCTTACGGCTATGCAAGTTTTAGCTACGATTTAACACCATATATTAAAGAAGGTTCAAATATTTTAGCTGTAAAAGTTGATCATTCTAAAGCACCAAGTGGAAGATGGTACACAGGATCTGGAATTTACAGACATGTTTGGTTGACAAGAACTAGCAATGTTTACATACCACAGTGGGGTACTTTTGTGACAACACCAAAAGTTTCTGAAGAATTATCAGAAGTAAAAATTGTAACCGGATTAAAAAATGAAACTGGAAAACAGCAATATGTTGTTCTAGAAAATAGTATAAAAGATGCATCAGGAAAAGAAGTTTCAAAAGTAGTTTCTGAAATAAAATTAGATGGAAACTTAGAAATAGAACAATTTTGTGAGGTTAAAAACCCAGCATTATGGTCGCCAGATTCACCAAATATGTATACACTTATAAGTAACGTACTTGTGGATGGAAAAATAACAGATACCTATACAACTCCTTTCGGAATTCGTTCTATTGAGATGAGAGGAAGCAAAGGTTTTTTCTTAAATGGAAAAATTATAAAGTTTAAAGGACTAAGCAATCATCATGATGCAGGTTCGGTAGGTTCTGCAGTGCCAAATGATGTATTGTATAGAAGATTAAAGTTGTTAAAAGAAATGGGTTGTAATGCGTTAAGAACAACGCACAATCCTTTTTCTCCTGAATTTTATGAATTGTGTAACACCATGGGGTTTATGGTTATGGATGAAGCTTTTGACGGTTGGTGGAATCCAAAAGCCGAATTTGATTATGGTAATTATTTTAAAGATTGGTGGCAACAAGATTTAACTGATTTTATGAAACGTGATCGAAATCATCCATCAGTAGTCATATGGAGTGTTGGTAACGAAGTGCATAAATTTAAGCCAAAAGAACAAAAAACATTGGTTGATTTTGCTCGTAAAATTGACAATACACGTCCAATAACACAAGGGAGAGGTTACAGTGCCCCTTATATAGATATGGCTGGTTTTAATGGGCATGGTGAGTTTAAAGGAACATTAGAAAAATACCACAAAAAGAATCCTGATAAATTAATAATTGGTACAGAAATTACACATACATTACAAACTCGTGGGGTGTATCGTACAAAAACGTGGTATCGAACAAAAGACAATCCTGCTCCATGGGAAAAACCATCGCAATTTAAAAAAATGGAGAAAAAGGTGTATAAAATTAAAGATTTAACAGAGGAAGAAGTTTTTACAGGAATTACAAAAAAATACCAATCTTCATATGATAATTCAATTGTTAGAATTGGGGTTCAAGATGATTGGAAACGTGTTGAAAAATACGATTATTATATTGGTAATTTTAGATGGACTGGGTTTGATTATTTAGGTGAATCTTTTTCATGGCCAGCACGTACAGCAAATTTTGGAATTATAGATTTAGCAGGTTTTCCAAAAGACCATTATTACTTATATCAAAGTTTATGGAGTGATAAACCAATGGTGCATGTATTGCCACATTGGACACACCCGGGAAAAGAAGGTGTAGAAATACCAATGGTTGTTTACACTAATTGTGAAGAATCGGAATTGTTTTTAAACGGTAATTCATTAGGTAAAAAAGAATATAAAGGGGATCAATTAGTTTGGAATGTTCCTTATCAAAAAGGTGAAATAAAAGTTGTTGGTTATAATGATGGAAAAGAAATTACCTCTAAAACTTTTAAAACTGCAGGAAAACCAACAGGTATTCAAATTACTTCTGATATAAATTCTATACGTGCAAATGGAACTGATGTTGTTCATTTTGAAGTTACTATTGTAGATGAGTTTGGAACAATGGTTCCTTACGCAAGCAATGAAGTAGCAATTCAAATTGAAGGAGCTGCAAAATTAATAGGAAGTGATAATGGTGATATTTTAGATGTATCAGTTGCAAATTCTAGTAAAAGAAAAGCTTTTAATGGAAAAGCACTATTTATAGTTCAGTCAACTAGAGCAGCAAAAGAGAGTATTACCATTACATTTACTTCCGAAGGTCTTAAAAAAGAGATGCTTAAGATAATTGTGAATTAAAAAATATTAATTTTATTAGATGTGTTATAAAAATCTATTTTCAATAATTTTAATTACAATTTTAACATTTAGTTCTTGTAATAAAGTTAAAAATGTAAATGAACAACCAAATATTGTTTGGATAACTTCTGAAGATAATTCGAAACATTATATGAAATTGTTCGATGAAAATGGAGTAAAAACACCTCATATTGAAAAATTAGCTGAAAACGGTATTGTATTTACACGTGCGTTTTCAAATGCGCCTGTTTGTAGTGCAGCACGATCTACATTAATTTCTGGATGTTATGGACCACGCATAGCATCTCATTATCATAGAAAAAGCAAACTAGTACCAATGCCTAAAGAGTTAGAAATGTTTCCAGCCTATTTACGTAAAGCAGGTTACTACACTACAAATAAGCACAAAGAAGATTATAATATTATTAAATCTGATAGTGTTTGGGACGAATCTTCAAAACAAGCAAGTTGGAGAAATAGAGCAGAAAATCAGCCATTTTTCCATGTATTCAATATTATGACTACACATGAAAGTAGGTTGCACTTTTCAAAAAAGAGAATGAAATCTAAAAGTACAATTACAAATAAAGATTCAGTTTTTATACAACCAAATCACCCAATAACAGAAACATTTAAATATACCAATGCATATTATAGAGATAAAATTGTTGAAATGGATAATGAGGTTGGAGAAGTTATCAGTCAACTTAAAGAAGATGGTTTGCTTAAAAATACATTTGTGTTTTATTTTGGTGACCATGGAGGTGTGTTACCAGGAAGTAAAGGGTATTTAACTGAAACTGGCTTGCACGTTCCGTTAGTGGTTTCAATTCCTGAAAAGTATAAGCATTTAGTAAATGAAAAATCTGGGAGTACCACAAATGGGTTTGTAAGTTTTATAGATTTTGGAGCTACAGTTTTAAATATTGCAGGAATTAAAATTCCGAAAGAAATAGATGGAAAACCTTTTCTTGGTAAAAACGTTGATTTTAAAGAATTCACGAGTCGTGATGAAACATATAGTTATTCCGATAGACTTGATGAAAAATATGATATGGTACGTTCCTTAAGAAAAGGAAAATATAAATATGTTAGAAATTATCAGCCTTTTAATTTTGACGGATTAATGAATAATTATCGATACAGACAATTAGCTTACAAAGAATGGAGTACTTTAAATAACGACCATAAGCTGAATAAGGTTCAAACTTCGTTTTTTGAAGTAAAACAACCTGAATTTTTGTATAATGTTGAAGATGATCCTTTTGAAACAACTAATTTGGCGACAAATCCAAAGTTTTTAGAAACGTTAACTCAAATGCGTGAAAAGTTAACTACTTGGGTAAAAGATATGCCAGATTTGTCATTTTTCCCGGAACATTATTTAATACAACATGCATTTAACAATCCTGTTGAGTTTGGGCAACAGCACAAAAATGAAATTCAAAATTATATTGATATCGCCAACTTAATGTTATTAGATTTTGAATTGGCAAAATCAACAATTAAAAAAAGTTTAAATTCAAATGATCCTTGGGAGAGGTATTGGGCACTTATAGTTTGTAGTAGTTTTGGTGAGAGTGCAATTGAATTAACTCCAATTATAAAGCAAATAAGTATATTGGATACAGAACTTGTAAATAAAGTTCGTGCTGCTGAATTTTTAGGAATTGTGAAAGCTAAAAATCCTTCAGAAATAATGTTAAAAGCGCTCTATGAAACGAATGATGAAATTGAAGCCTTATTAATTTTAAATTCTATTGTTTTAATGAAAGATGGGTTTTCTAAGTATTCTTTTTCTATTGAATTAGAGAAAATAGCAGTAAATGTTAGCGGAAATAAAGTAGTAAAACAACGTTTAAGTTATTTAAAGGTGTTGTAGATACTAATCTCACTTATTTAATGAAGCATTGTAAAACTTCATTCCCAAATTTGCTTTATTATTTTGATCAAATAAGGTTGCATTATCCCAATGTGAACCTTCTCCCCATAAAGTACTACAACTACTAGAAACCCAAGCTGGCTCCCAATATATTAAACCTTCACCGCCAGCATTTTCAATTACTTCAGCTAATTTATTTAGAAAATCTAATTGACCTTGTTCTGTTGCAGGATAATTTGGAATTAACGCATCTTCACCCAATATATTTCCTGC
>NZ_WTAR01000153.1 GCF_013139515.1 Lutibacter sp. | reverse complement strand
TTGTAATTTAGGCTCGTAATTTACAACAGTTTCCTCTATTTTTACATTCTCTATTTCTTGAAAATAGATCATTTTTTTGGAAGGAACACAGGCTACCGAAAGTAAGGCTATGCTGAATAGTATGGGGTAGTAAAATTTATTTTTCATTTTATTTTTTTTATACTTTTTTATGATCGATCTAAACTTGTTAATCACTCTTTTATTATTTACACGCAACCTTTCGGTAAAACTAAAAGCATATTAAACGATTTATCCTATTTTTAGGATGGTTTATGTTCAACACTATGGTCAAATGCTTCAAACCTAGAATTATTTGAAATAAATTCGGGTACAATTTCTTTCATTTTAACAACTGTTTTATTGCTGTTTAATTCTTCGTTAAATTTACATAATTCTTTTATTTTTTTCTTCACTTTTATCGTATTAATTTCTTTTACATTGGCTATCATGATTTTATGATGATGTGTTGCTGTCGTATTTTCGCCTTCAGCCAATAATTCTTCATAAATTTTTTCACCTGGTCTTAATCCTGTTATTTTAATATCAATATCTGTTGGAAATTTTAATCCAGACAGTCCAATCATATTTAAAGCCAAATCATAAATTTTGATAGACTCTCCCATGTCAAACACAAATATTTCTCCTCCTTTACCCATAGCACCCGCTTCCAAAACCAACTGACAAGCCTCCGGTATGGTCATAAAATAACGTGTAATCTCTTTATGCGTTACTGTTAAAGGGCCTCCATTTTCAATTTGAGATTTAAACAAAGGTATTACAGAGCCATTTGAACCTAACACATTTCCAAAACGTGTGGTTATAAATTTTGTTGCATTTGTTTTCGTATTTAAACAGTTAATGTACATTTCAGCAATACGCTTGGTAGCCCCCATAATATTGGTTGGGTTTACGGCTTTATCTGTAGAAACCATCACAAACTTTGCTACATTGTATTTTAATGCTAATTCTGCAATTGTTTTAGTCCCTGCAACATTCACATGTACTGCTTCATAAGGATTATCTTCCATAAATGGCACATGCTTGTAGGCTGCTGCATGAAAAACAAAGGTAGGTTCATACTCTTTAAAAATGGCATCCATCCTTTTTTTATTTCTTACATCTGCTACAATTGCTGTTATTTTTTTCACATTTTTATGATGAAAAAACTGCTGAAGTGTGTACAGTTCAGATTCAGCCTGATCTATTAATACTAAATGTGCGTATTTAAATGTTGATAACTGTCTTGTAATTTCACTCCCTATAGAGCCTGCAGCTCCCGTAATTAAAATTACTTTATTCTTAAATTCATTGATTAGTAGCGGGTTATCAAGTTCTATGGTATCTCGCCCTAATAAATCTTCAATTTTAACCGACTTTATTTGGTGTATATTTAAATTATTATCTATCCAATCCTTTGCTGGTGGCACAATTTTCACCTTTATTGAATATTTTGAAAATTTATCTGCTATCTCAATTAATCGTAAGGGTTTAATTTTTTGAATGGATAAAATAATCTCATCAATTTTTTTACTTCTAATAAAATCTTCATCTACATTCGTTGCATTGTAAACTGTTACTCCATTAATTTTTTTCCCTGCTTTGCTCTTTTTATCATCAATAAACCCAATAATTTGTGTGTTATTTTGTTTATCTTCCTTTAGTACTGAATAGGTTAACAAACCAGCTTCTCCAGCACCATAAATCATTACTTTTTTGTGCTCTTTATTGGCTGTGACTAATGAGTAATACAGTTCTTTAAACAAGTACCTACTTGCAATTAAGACTATTACATTTAATAAAAAATGAATAGCTACAATTGACAAAGGAATAGCTACAGTTTCTGAAATATGCCATTGACGATTGATAAACACCAGGCTAAACAACAGCACTATCATCACAAAACAAGCTCCAACAATATTTACAGAATCACGTACACCTGTATGCCTAATAATACCTTTGTATGAACCTACCCACAAAAAGCTTATCAATGCAACTACAAAAATAATTGGAAGTTGAAAGATTAAGTGATCTTTATTAAAATTTAAGGAGAAGTTAAACCGTATTAAATAGGCTATAAAAAATGTATTTAGGATAATATATAAATCAATTAATAATACAATCCACCTTGACGTATTATTATGAATCAATTTTTTTATGAAATAATTTTTCATACTATAAATTAGTGCTTAAATAGGGGTTTCAAATTTATCTTTTATGCGCTAAAAACTACCATAAAGGCTTTATTTTTAATGGCTATTTTCTCTAAAAACACATTTGTCTAATTAAAGATACTTTATTAAGTATCATAACAGTATTAATTTTCAACAATCAAAACGAGATTTCACATCTAAAAGCAAATATAAACGATTTTTTTTCTTTTCGTATATGAATGGGTTAAAATGTAGGTGTTGTGTGTTGTAACATACCCAACTGTCATCCCGCACTTGATGCGGGATCTGTTGCTTTGGAACTTGAAAGTTAAAGATCCCCAGTCAAGCTGAGGATGACGTTAGTTAAGGACAGATCCTGAATCATACTTCGACTAAGCCTATCTTGAGTGTAGTCGAAAGGCTCAGTAGAGCTATCGAGAAGTTCAGGATAAAGTTATTAAACCGTCAGCAGGACTGAAAGTAAAGAAAACAGCTAGTAGCTGTTTTTAATGAAGGTACCAGGTGGCGTGTAGGAATAGTGGAATGAAGCAATCTGTAACTTTGGAGTTCAAAGTAGCATTGTAACTTGTTAATGAACATATCCTGAATCACCCTTCGACTCCGCTCAGGGAGCAAGTTCAGGATGGCGTTCGTTTATAAAAAACACAGCAATGAGTTAAGGATGATACTACTTAATCGTCATTCTCGCGCAGGCGGGAATCTGTAGCTTAAGAGTTTCAAATTACTAATTGGGAATTACGAATGTTAACTTTTCAACCAAAAAAACCGTCATTACGAATGTAACGCAGTGAAATGAAGTAATCTGTAGCTTTTTAGTTCATAACAAACAGATCCTGAAACATACTTCGACAAGCTCAGCATGACATCTTTAGGATGACGTTCGTTTATAAACTAAGAATAACATACCCAACGGTCATCCCACGCTTGATGCGGGATCTGCACCTAATAAAGGGTAAATTATTATTTGGACTCCTATTCAAAAAACCCTCAATCACCCTTCGACTCCGCTCAGGGACCAAGTTCAGTATGACGTATTAGAATATTGTTTCTTTGAGTGGTTTTACGGAATGAAATAGAGGAAAATTGCACTTCGACTAAGCCTGTCTTGAGCGTAGTCGAAAGGCTCAGTGACCAAGTTCAGCAGGGCTATCAAAAAGATGTTAATTGGAACTCCCTAATTGTTCTCGATACACTTGTATTCCGCTTTACTGCATACAAGCACTCGAGCTGACAATGTTATGTCCCTTCGAGTGATTTTACGGAATGAAACGGAGGAGAATTGTACTTCAACTATGCTTAGTAGAGCTATCTAGAAGTTTACATTAGAACTCTTTTAGACTTCTCGATACACTTGCATTACGCTTCGTTGCATACAAGCACTCGAAGTGACTGTAAGGATTTTTTGACTTTAACTTTTCTTGTTTTATATCAAATTTAAGACTTATATAAACATAAGATTATCTCATATACAAACATAGGATGACGTTGATTAGATGCCAAACACAGGATGACGTATTGGAATATTGTAAAAACACAAACTACTAACCTTTTCCCAAAGAATTATATATTTCTAAATGTTTTTTAATTACATCTTGTTCATTGAACTCTCTTTCCGCTTTTTTCCTACCGTATATCCCCATTTTAGTTCTAAGTTCTGGTGAATCGACTAATTTTAAAATGGCATGTTTTAATTCTTTAACAGATTTAACAGCTACTATATAACCGTTTTCACCTTCCTCTACACAATCTCTACAACCATTCGCGTTTGTGGTTACAATAGGTCTCCCTATAGCACAAGCTTCTAACAACGTTTTAGGCATTCCTTCTCTATAAGAAGGAAAAACAACAATATCGCATTCTTTATAAATTGCAGCCATATTTTCTTGATGCCCTAACCAAGTTACATAACCTTCATGCTCCCATTTTTTAAGGTATTCTATAGGAACCGCATCTTTACTGTCATTATCAATAATACCACAAAGAACAACTAAAATTTTTCCTTCGTGTGTGGCTTTTAACAAATCTGTTACTTGTTTCAATTCTTTTATTCCTTTATTCCATAACATTCTAGCTGCAAATAAAATGACCGTTTTCTTCTTAGATATTTCTGGAAAATACTCAAAATCAGTTAAGTTAATACCAGAACCTTTTATTACATGAATTTTATGATGCGATTTTACAATACTAGCTTCTTTTAGTTCTATATAATCTTCTTTATTTTGAAAAATTACATCACTTTTCATATGTGAAAAACCGACTCTCAATAGCCATTTCATTATTTTAGGAACCCATCCTTTTTTATTATTTGTAAAATTAAACCCCAATCCGCTTATAGCATTCACAACAGCTTTTATTTTTAGGAACCTTGTTATAATAGAGCCATAAATAATTGGTTTCAATGTTATTTGATGAATAATGGTAGGTTGAATTTCTTTGTACAATCTAAATAATTTTAAAAACACCATTAATTCTTTTACGGGTTTCGTTCCAGATCTAGTTAATGGAATATTAATAAATTCAATCCCTTCATCTCTAATTTCTTGTGCTCTTCCTGTATCTTTAGCAACTATAATTACCCTCCAACCTTCTTTTACAGCACCTTTTGCAATGCATAATCTATGTGAAATCAAAAACCAATCTACATTCACCACCATCAATAAGGTTTTCTTATTAGCCATGCTTTTTAAATTTTAATGAATAATCTACGGTGCTTATTAAAAAGTAAAATAGGTAAGGGAAAAACATGATTCGCATTCTATTACCTAGACCTAAATTATACAAATAAGAAGCAAATAATATCATTAATAAAACACCTGATATGAGCGCAAATCTTAGTTCATTAGTTAACCTACTCCATTTCATTTTATGCTTCACAACATAATAAACACTTCCAAATATCACCAGTACAAAATATATATTTTCTATAGACACTATTAACTGAAGGCTATTTTTAATTTCATATAAAAAAGGCAACGGCATCACTAATAAATAACCAATTCGAGTAAAAATTGTGGTCTCCGTTAAACTAATTGCTGTTGTACCTCTATTGCTTGTAGTACTTATAAAATCTGTGATATACGCTTGTATTGAGGCACTATTTAACGTGTCAATTTTCAGGAAAAATTTCATAAAAACGGGTAACATCACCAGAAAAGAGACCATTGTAATTAGTATCCAATTTCTTTTTACCTTTTTACTCTTCGTCTCATCCATCAAAAATAAAATCCCCAAACCGAGTAATAGTATTAAAAAAACATGGGGTCTAATCATAAAAATGAGTCCTCCTATCAATACAAATTTCCAATCGTATTTTTTGAATTTTATTTTTTTCAACACCATTACCATTAGCCATAGCAGCAGAGCTTCCTTTCCTAAAAAACCTGTCCAAAAATGAAATGAAGGTGTTAAATAAAACAATAGCAATAAATTATTCTTTTCACTTAAATTATCAATTCCTATCAATTCAAAATATAGCAAAAGTCCTTTAAAACTAATAGTAGCAAATACTAAAAATAACACCTCTATAGTTACCCCTAATTTTACAAAAGGAAAAATTAAAAAAGAAATGAAAGAACTTCCCATATTAAATAATGAAAACCATTGGGTTGTTTCCAATGCATTCTCATAAAAGTTAGTTGGGTCATTAATAGAAGTGAAATCTTCAAGAAAACATGCAAATAATATGGAAGCGCTAAAATGGATGCTAGTAACCAACACCAAAAAAAGTTTAACCTTTAGCGATGGTACTTTTTTAACGGTTGGAATTAAGCTATATAAACTATAAATAATTAATAGTAATAGTACACTCCCATTTAAAATTAGCGCCATTTAATTAACTTTTAATTTTGTTAAATGCTATATACGACCAACCTGCATATACCAATCTCCCCATTAGCAATGTAATAGCACCTCCAAAAAAGGAGTAATTTGGAATTAAAAAACATCCTAAAACAACTGTTAACACTATTGTAATACTGGTTATTTTACTATATAAAACATCTTTATAATACGTTAATAAGCCATGAATACCATAACTTGATATCACCGCCATTAAAAACGGAATAGGACTTAAAATTTTTACTATGATTACAATTTCCCTATAATCTTCTCTATTTTCAAATGTCAACCAATGTGTGATTAAATAATCACTTCCAAAAAATAATAGCAAACTTAAAAAAGCACCCATAAAAAGCAACAGTATTCTTGATGGAGGTATTATTTTTTTTGTTCTGTTTATCATTGGGTAAAATACTTTGGTTAAAATAGCATTAATAGTACTAAACGCATTGGTGATTTTTAAACCAATATGCATCAAACTTACGTGTTGAGGCAATCCAAAAATACCCACTAAAAAAACAATAACGGTTCCAAAGGTTGAAGGTAAGAATGAATTTATAAACGAACTAAAATTTAATTTCAAATACATAAAAACCTCTTTTAAAGATGTGAATTTTAATGTTAATCGATACCTTTTAAGTGCCCATATAAAAGTTATGATGCCTACCAAAATTATCCCAATGGCTTCTAGTAACGGGATGTATTTATAATCTGACGTTGTATTCACAAAAAACAAGACCAACCCAACATAGAGTATCGTTCTTCCTAAATTTACAAATGCAGCAAATTTCATTTTTTCCATTCCTAAAAAAAACCATCGCAATGAAAATAATTCACCTACTAACATAAATGAAGTGAAAAAATAAATTGTTTTATGTTCCCAAAACTTAGGCACAATCCATATCAATCCTATAAACAACATATATTCTACGATGAACAATACCACTTTTACAGAAATTACTTCATTAAATAATTGATTTATTTTTAACAAGTCCCCCTTGTTTTTTGCTATTTCCCGAACAGCAGACAAGCTAAATCCGTAGTTGAGTATATTTACAAAAAACACCATTAAAGCCATTGCAAAAGCATAGATTCCGTAATTCTCAATTCCGACTTTCACTATTAAAAACGGAATTAACCATAACGTTAAGCCTAAATCAATTGCTTTTATAGCAACTAATGATATGGTATTTTCTGAGAATTGATATAGTGTTTTTTTATTCAATAAAGTGGTTACTTTTGTTTAGATGTAAAAATAATGTATTTTTTTATTAGTTGGGTTTAAATTCTAAGAACTGTATTGTTTGATTTTGTTTTATTTCATAAGATCCTGAATCAATACTTCGACTAAGCCTGTCTTGAGCGTAGACGAAAGGCTCAGCACAGCTATCGAGAAGTTGTTCCAAAACAAACAGATCCCCAGTAAAGCTGAGGATGACGTTCGTTTATAAACTGAAAACAACATACCAAACCGTCATCCCGCACCTGACACGGGATCCGTACCTATAAATGCTAAATTACTAATTGCTCTACTTTTTGAAAGATCCCCAGTCAAGCTGAGGATGACGTTCACCAAGTCAAGTAGTCATAATTTGTCATGCTAAACTTGATTACTCATTGTTATTCATTGTTATACTGAATTCGTGAA
>NZ_WTAR01000121.1 GCF_013139515.1 Lutibacter sp. | reverse complement strand
GGTAGATTTGATTCTATAATTAATTCAGGTGGAATAAAACTAATACCTGAACAAATTGAAGGAAAATTATCAGCAATAATTAAACAACGTTTTTTTGTTACAGGAGTTTATGATGAAATTTTAGGGGAAAAACTAATTTTGATTATTGAAAAGTTGGTCACTAATCGTAGTAGAAGTGAAAATAATATATTAATTAGTTTAAAAAAACTCCAAACGCTTTCAAAATTCGAAATTCCAAAATCAGTCCATTTTCTAAAACATTTTCTAGAAACTGAAACAAAAAAAGTAAATAGAATAGAAACTTTGAAATTACTAAATCTTCTAACTAACCAATAAGTAGCTGTTACTCATTGTAAAATACACTTTACTCATTTTCATTATTATAATTTTTAATTGATAATTACTTTTAAGTATTATTAATTTAAACGAACAACTATGAAAAATTATTTACAACCAATATTTGTGTTATTTATAGTGATACAAGTACAAGCCCAAGAAAAAATTGTTACAGGAAATGTATCTGATAGTACTGGCCCTTTGCCAGGTACAATTGTTATTGTTAAAGGTACAATTAACGGTACACAAACAGATTTTGATGGAAATTATTCAATTAAAGCTACTGTTGGCGACACATTGGTTTATTCTTTTTTAGGAATGAATACAATGGAGAAAATTATTGGTATTCAAAACATTATAAATGTTGTAATGTTAGAAAGTTCTGAAAATTTAGATGAGGTTGTAGTTACTGGTTATGATTCAAGAAGGAAAAGAAAAGGTATAACAGGTTCAGTTTCAGGTTTGCGTATTAGGGGCTCATCTTCAATCAAAAATTCGAATTATTCATATGTTCCAAGAAAACCAGTAGAAGTTGTATCAAATGAATCTTACAAAGAAATTAATGAAAATGTATTTAAAAGTCCACAATACAATCCTCTTTCAACTTTTTCTATTGATGTTTATCATTCTTCTTATACCAATGTAAGAAGAATGATAAACAACGGACAAAAAATACCGAAGGATGCTGTGAAAATTGAAGAACTAGTTAATTATTTTGAGTATTCATATCCGCAACCAACAAATGAGCATCTATTTTCTATACATACTGAAGTTTCCAATACACCTTGGAATACTGAAACTAAAATAGTTAAAATAGGGTTACAAGGAAAAGAGCTAGATAAAGAAAATATACCAAAATCAAACTTTGTATTTTTAATTGATGTTTCTGGTTCTATGTCTAATGCAAATAAATTACCATTGTTAAAATCTGCTTTCAAACTAATGGTAGATCAACTTAGAGAAACTGATAAAGTAGCAATTGTTGTTTATGCTGGTGCGGCTGGTGTTGTGTTGAAACCAACTTCAGGTAGTAATAAAGAAAAAATAATGGAAGCATTAAATAATTTATCAGCAGGAGGTTCAACAGCAGGAGGTGAAGGAATTGAACTAGCGTATAAACTTGCTGAAAAAAACTTTATTAAAGGAGGAAATAACAGAGTAATCTTAGCAACGGATGGTGATTTTAATGTTGGAAACTCAAGCGATAAAGCAATGGTAAAATTAATTATTGAAAAGAGAAAAACAGGGGTTTATTTAACTGTTTTAGGCTTTGGCTATGGGAATTATAAAGATTCAAAATTAGAAACATTAGCTGATAAAGGAAACGGGAATTACGCATATATTGATACGATGCAAGAAGCTAATAAAACGTTTGGAAAAGAATTTGCAGGTACAATGTACACGATTGCCAAAGATGTGAAAATTCAAGTAGAATTTAACCCAACCAAAATTCAGGCATATCGTTTAATTGGTTATGAAAATAGGTTGTTAAATGACGAAGATTTTAAAGATGATAAAAAAGATGCTGGCGAATTAGGAAGCGGGCATACTGTTACTGCTTTGTATGAAGTTGTTCCGGTTGGTGTAAATAGCAAATATTTAAAGAATATTGATAAGTTAAAATATACAAATACTAAGAAGATGAGTAATTATAATGATGAACTATTTACTGTGAAATTTAGATATAAAAAACCAGATGGTAAAAAGAGTATTGAAATAGTTGAAGTAGTTAAAGATGTAACAACTGAGTTTGTAAATACCTCTAACGATTTTAAATTTTCTACATCAGTTGCATTATTTGGTATGAAATTAAGAAAATCTAAGTTTACCAATAAAGCAGATTTTGATAAAGTTATTTCTTTAGCAACCGTTGGTAGAGGAAATGATAAAGATGGATTTAGAGCAGAATTTATTCGTTTAGTGAAAACCTTGAATAACTAAAAGTATTTACTAAAAATTTTTACAAGAACTAACGTTTTTACAATTATCAGACCTATATAGAACCAAATAGGAGTTTTAACAGTTTCTTTTAATTCATAATATGCCAGTTTAATTGAATCTGGCATATTTTTTAATGTATAAACTTGATTGCAATTTGAACAGATTGATTCTCCATACTTTCCTCCTGATAAAAAAGGAATTTGAATTAAGTGTTTGTAAACTCCAATAATGAATACTTTTGTTGATTTCTCAGTATTACATTTTGGGCAAATCACTTCCTTTGAAGTTTCACTTTTTAAAATTGAAGTTTTTTTACCAGCTAAAAACATAAATTATAGTTCCATTGAATGGTACACATTTTGAACATCATCATCTTCTTCTAAACGTTCTAATAATTTTTCAACATCAGCTTGTTGTTCTTCATTAAGTTTAGTGGTAGTTGTAGGAATACGTTCAAAACCAGAAGAAAGAATTTCTAAATTATTTTCCTCCAAATATTTTTGAATAGCACCAAATTGTTCAAAAGGTGCGTAAATTAGAATTCCATCTTCATCTTCAAAAACTTCTTCAACTTCAAAATCTATTAATTCTAATTCAAATTCTTCCAAATCCATTTTTAAATCTTCAGATTTTATTCTAAAATTACATGTATGATCAAACATAAATACTACTGAACCAGAAGTTCCCATATTACCATCACATTTACTAAATGCAGCTCTTACATTTGCAACTGAACGATTATTATTATCGGTTGCAGTTTCAACAACTAGAGCAATTCCATGTGGAGCATAACCTTCAAACAAAACTTCTTTGTAGTTTGCAGTGTCTTTATCACTTGCTTTTTTAATGGCGCGTTCAACATTGTCTTTAGGCATATTTGCAGCCTTCGCATTTTGAATTACAGCTCTTAAACGTGCATTAGTTTCAGTGTTTGCACCACCTTCTTTCACTGCCATCACAATATCTTTACCAATACGAGTAAAGGTTTTTGCCATTGCAGACCAACGTTTCATTTTTCTAGCTTTTCTAAATTCAAAGGCTCTTCCCATAATTAAATTTTACTTTTTAGTGTTGCAAATGTACTTATTACAATATGTTTTTACAATTTTTTTAAACCTGAATAATACCTAAATTAAAAGGTTTTTTGATAGGAGCATGGTTAGCGGCTTCAACTCCCATAGAAATCCATTTTCTAGTGTCTAATGGGTTTATTACTCCATCAGTCCAAATGCGTGCTGCAGCATAATAAGGAGATGTTTGTGCATCATATTTTTTTTGAATTGATTCTAAAATTTCTTGTTCTTTTTCTGAAGTAATTTTTTCGCCTTTCTTTTTTAATGAAGCAGTTTCTATTTGTAATAAAACTTTTGCAGCTTGTTCACCTCCCATAACTGCTAAACGAGCCGAAGGCCAAGCAACAATTAAACGTGGATCGTATGCTTTACCACACATAGCATAATTTCCTGCACCGTATGAGTTTCCAATAATAATAGTGAATTTTGGCACTACTGAATTACTTACCGCATTAACCATTTTGGCACCGTCTTTTATAATACCATCGTGTTCACTTTTACTACCAACCATAAAACCAGTTACATCTTGTAGAAACACTAATGGAATTTTTTTCTGATTACAATTAGCTATAAATCGAGTTGCTTTATCTGCTGAATCTGAATAGATTACACCGCCAAATTGCATTTCTTTTTTTGCATTTTTAACAACTTTGCGTTGGTTCGCAACAATTCCTACAGCCC
>NZ_WTAR01000146.1 GCF_013139515.1 Lutibacter sp. | reverse complement strand
CTTCTTTACCACTAATTTTAGCAACTGAACCTTCTAAGGCAAGGTTACCAAACAAAATTTGTAAGTTCCCTGAAGATTTTAGTGCATTCTCTGTTGGATAAATAACTTGTTGATCATCTTCAAAAGTCAATGCTTTTACATTTGCTAAATTTTCAGCTAAAGTTTTACCTGTAACCGTCATACAGTCACCATGTAAATAACCTTTATCTAATAAGTATTTCATAACTGCTGGTGTTCCGCCAACTCCATGAACATCTTCCATTAAGTATTCTCCACTTGGTTTTAAATCTGCAATTAACGGAGTTCTATCGCTAACTCGTTGAAAATCTTCTAAAGTAAAATCAATTTCAGCAGCGTGCGCAATTGCTAAATAATGCAACACTGCATTTGTTGAACCTCCCAAAGCGTTCACTAAAGCCACCGCATTTTCTAACGATTTTTTTGTGATAATATCTAGAGGCTTTATATCTTTCTCTAATAAATTTTTAATTGCTGAAGCAATTCGTTCACTTTCATTCTCTTTATGAGGATTTTCAGCAGGAATAGATGAATTGTATGGTAAAGCAAATCCTAAAGCTTCAATAGATGAAGCCATTGTATTGGCAGTATACATACCTCCACAAGCTCCCGCTCCTGGAATAGCATTTTTTATAATTTCTTTGTATTCTTCTTCTGAAATATCTCCTGCAATTTTTTGCCCAAGTGCCTCAAACGCTGAAACAATATTCAATTTTTGACCTTTATAACGTCCAGAAGCAATAGTTCCGCCATATACCATAAGTGCTGGTCTATTTAAACGTAACATTGCAATAATTGACCCTGGCATATTTTTGTCGCATCCAACAACCGCTACAAGTCCATCATAACTTTGTGCATTCATAACCACTTCAATAGAATCGGCAATAATATCACGAGAAGGTAAAGAATAATTCATTCCTGAAGTTCCCATAGAAATACCATCACTTACACCAATAGTGTTAAAAATTAATCCAACCTGACTTTGTTTATTAACCTCCTCTTTAATTTGAGAGGCTAAATTATTTAAGTGCATATTACAGGGGTTTCCATCGAAACCTGTGCTTACAATACCCACTTGAGGTTTTTTCATATCATCGTCTGAAAGCCCTACTCCGTATAGCATTGCCTGTGCTGCAGGTTGCGTTGGATCTTGCGTGACTCTTTTACTATATTTATTTAGTTGCATTTATTTTAGTGCTTTTTTAATTCTTTTAAATTATTCTTAAAACAACTTTCTTTTTATTATTCATTTTTCAATAAAAAACAAATTTAATTTAGACATTTGTTTTATCCTCTTTTTGTTTTTAATTTTTACAATATTCACTATGCTATAATTTAACATACACAACTGTTTTACTGACAGTTACATTGTTTTTTTTTACAATGATTATGCAATAAAAAAACCTTCCTGAAATTTATCAGGAAGGTTTTAATAATTTTATAAACTATAATAATATTCCTAATCTATTTGCGAAATAATCACAAAGACATTTATTGAAATAATATTTACACTTAGTTTTTTCATATTTTAAACTTGAACAAATATGCTATTAATTATTCATTAAACAACTATTTTAGTTTTATTTCATCAATTTTTGAGCCTTTTGCTTAATAATTATCTCAACTGGTACATTTTGAATTTTACTCTCTAGCCAAGATAAAATATCTAAGTATAAAAATGAACGTTTTTCGTAAGGATGATTTTCAAATTCACTTAATTCTTCATGTAATTTCACAAATGCTTTGCGAAGGTCTTGAGGGTAAATTACACTTAAACTTTTAAGAAAAGAAATCATTTTACGCTGTACTTCGTGTAGATCATTCATTTTTATTAAAAATTTATACGTTGAAATTATTAACTTATCTATATCAAAATCTAAACCTGCATCATAATGAGCAACCAAATTTAAAACACGTGAAAAACATAATAAATCTTCTCGCATTTTTAAATCTTTATTATTTATAATTTTTTCTAAGTAGAAAATACATTCTTCGTTTTTACCTGCACCAAAATACATGCACGCTATTTTATAATAAAAAACCATAATATGATGCGCGTCAATTTTGGTTTCGTAACTTTTAATTTCTTCTAACAATTTTGTAATAAAACGAATACCTTTATGAAACCTTCCTTCTAAAAAATATAGGTTTAATTTATTTTGTGAATAATATAAAAAGGTCAGTGTTTTTGTATTATCATTTAAGGAGATATTTTCGTTTTGAATGTCAGAATTTAAATTTTCAAGTACTTTATTAAACTTCGTTTTGTGTTTTATTAAATACAACGATTCCAATAAATAATTTACACCTTTTAAGAAAAAAACTGGATTTTGCTTTTTCATTTCTGGATTTTCCTCAAACAAATCAACCCATTTTTGAGCGTATTTAAAACTTAAAACAAAATCTTGTAAAATTAAACTATGCCATAAATAGGCTTTGTATAAAAAAAGTTTTTCTCTAAACCCTAATTCAGACAATTGATATTTTGGTAGCCTTTTTTCAAAATAAGCGTGTACCTTTTGCGAATCTTCATCATTTTTAACATACCCTTCTTTTAATAGCAAACTATACAATTGAAGTGACAAATTTGACAATTTACTTGTTCTCGAGTTTTTTAAACTCAACTCTTTAGCTTGTGCAGAAAGTGCACCAGCTCTATTACTTAAACTCCTTGTAATATACTGAGATTCAATAACTTTTTCAAATTCAACAATTTCATATGCTAAGTTATTCTCGCCATTTATCAATGACAATTCTTTGGCTTTATCTAAAATTTTTAAACTTTGTTTGTACAAGCCTTTACTATATAAAATTGCAGCAAAATCAAATTGCTCTCTAATTTGAGACCTTACATTTTGATGTACAGGATTCAAACGTAAGCTTACCAATATTTGCTTGTATAAATGTGCTTTTGTATTCGATATTTGCTGCTTTTTTATATTAGTTTTCTTCAAAATTAAGTCATCATCAAATGCCGTAACTTTATCTAACAAATTAAATAAAGAAATAAAATTAGCCTCAGTATTCCCTCCTAATCTTCCAACATATAATTTAAATTGACGTTTTTCAGATTTAGAAAGCGACTTCACTAATGTAAAAAGTACATCTTTTTGCTCAATAGCCATTGTAACTAATTTATTTTTATCTAATTGTAGTTCAGTTAATTACAAAAAATAATAGTCATTTGAATATAGTAAACAATTCATTTAACACCGATATATAAAAAATGGTTACCATTATTTTTGATACTTCAAATGTGATAAAAAAAAATCAGAAATGAGTAATAATAAAGTCCAAATTTTCGATACAACCTTAAGAGATGGTGAACAAGTGCCTGGTTGCAAGTTAAATACAGAACAAAAATTAATCATTGCAGAACGTTTAGATATTTTAGGTGTTGATGTAATTGAAGCTGGTTTTCCTGTTTCAAGTCCAGGTGATTTTACTTCAGTAGAAAAAATTTCGAAACTAGTTAAAACTGCTACAGTTTGTGGACTAACACGTGCAAATAAAAAAGATATTGAAGTTGCTGCAGCTGCGTTAAAATATGCAAAAAGACCAAGAATTCATACAGGAATTGGAACTTCAGACTCTCATATAATTCATAAATTTAATTCAACACCAGAAAAAATAATTGAACGTGCAGTTGATGCAGTAACTTATGCAAAATCATTTGTTGAAGATGTAGAGTTTTATGCTGAAGATGCTGGTAGAACTAACAATGAATATTTAGCCAAAGTTTTAGAACAAGTTATAAAAGCAGGTGCAACAGTTTTAAACATTCCTGATACTACCGGATATTGTTTACCTGATGAATATGGCGCTAAAATAAAATACTTAAAAGAAAACGTAAAAGGTATTGATGATGTGACAATTTCTTGCCATTGCCATAACGATTTAGGTTTAGCAACTGCCAATGCAATTGCAGGTGTACAAAATGGTGCACGACAAATAGAATGTACTATAAACGGAATTGGAGAACGTGCTGGAAATACTGCCTTAGAAGAAGTTGTGATGATTTTAAAACAACACCCTAACTTAAACTTAGATACAAGTATTAACACCCAAATGTTATACAGTACTAGCCAGTTAGTGCAAGAAAGTATGGGTATGAAAGTTCAGCCAAATAAAGCAATAATTGGAGAAAATGCCTTTGCACATAGCTCAGGAATTCACCAAGATGGAGTTATTAAAAACCGTGAAACTTACGAAATAATAAACCCTTCTGATGTTGGTGTCACAGAATCTTCAATAGTTTTAACAGCAAGAAGTGGTAGAGCCGCTTTAGCGTACCGAGCTAAAAATGTTGGATACGATTTAACTAAAATTGAATTGGATGATTTATACCCTCAGTTTTTAAAATTTGCAGATTTTCATAAACAAGTAAATGATGAAGATCTTCACCATTTAATGGAATTAAACCATGTACACAAAGCTGCTGTTAATTTTTAAATTGAAGCGAAAAAAACAATAAAATAATAACACCGTTTAAAAAAAATTATTAATTTAACGGTGATATTATGGAAATTTCCATGTGATCTTAAACAACTATAAATCAAACACATGAAATTAAAAATCGCTTTACTTCCTGGCGATGGAATTGGCCCAGAAGTAACCCAACAAGCAGTAAAAGCATTAAATGCTATTTCTGATAAATATAAACATACTTTTGAGTATGTAACAGCTTCAGTTGGTTCAATTGCAATTGATGAAACTGGAAACCCGCTTCCTGATGAAACACTCAAAATTTGTTCAGATGCAGATGCTATTTTATTTGGTGCCATTGGAGACCCAAAATACGACAACAACCCAAATGCAACAGTTCGCCCGGAGCAAGGTTTATTGAAGCTTCGAAAAGAATTAGGACTTTTTGCTAATATTCGCCCGTTAACAACTTATAATTCTTTAGTACATAAATCAAATTTAAAAGAAGACGTTATTAAAGGAACCGATTTTGTGATTTACCGTGAACTTACTGGCGGAATTTATTTTGGTGATAAAAACTTAAGCGATGATGGTAATTCAGCATCTGATAGTTGTACTTATACTTCAGAAGAAATTGATAGAATTGCACATTTGGCTTTTAAAGCTGCTCAAGTAAGAAGAAAAAAATTAACATTAGTTGATAAAGCCAATGTTTTAGAAACTTCTCGCCTTTGGAGAAAAAGAGTCTTAGAAGTAGCCAAAGAATACCCAACCATACAATTAGAATTTTTATTTGTAGACAATGCTGCAATGCAACTAATTCTAAACCCAAAGCAGTTTGATGTTATTTTAACTGAAAACATGTTTGGAGACATTCTTTCTGATGAAGCTAGCGTAATTTCTGGCTCAATTGGTTTGTTAGCATCAGCTTCTATTGGTAAACATGCAGCTTTATTTGAGCCAATACACGGTTCTTATCCGCAAGCTAAAGGAAAAAATATTGCCAATCCGTTGGCTGCGGTTTTATCTGCAGCAATGTTATTAGAACATTTTGATTTGTATGAGGAAGCAGAAGATATTAGAGCTGCCGTTGAAAAATCAGTTGATTTAAATATTTCAACTCCAGATTTAAATACTACCAACCATTTTTCAACAACAAGTGTTGGAAATTTTTTAAGAGATTTTATTTTAGATGAAGAAAATACATTTTACAATAAAAACAATATAGATTTAGGTCAATCAACCATTATCTAACTGTTGAAATTTTTCAAATTTCAAATAAAAAGTTTTTGTTTAGTTTTACAACTATGAAAAATACTACTAGCCTTATAAATGCTATTAATTATCGCCGCTCGGTTAGAGTGTACGATGCTAATAAAAAAATTGATTCAGCAATTGTAAAAAAATGTATTCAACAAGCAACATTAGCTCCAAATAGTAGCAATATGCAATTATGGGAATTTCATCATATTACTTCAAAAGAAATTTTGAAAAACTTGGCTGAAGCCTGTTTGGGTCAAAGCACAGCAACTACTGCAACAGAAATGGTTGTAGTTGTAGTACGCAAAGATTTATGGAAACAACGTACAAAAACACACATTAATTATTTAACAAAATTATTTAGTGTAAAACCATCAAACGAATACTCTAAACGAGAAAAATTCGCCTTAAATTATTACAAAAAAATTATGCCTTTTGCTTACGGAGATTTTTTTGGTATTTATGGCTACATAAAATATGCTATTTCTTGGTTAACAGGAATATTTAGACCAACATATCGTCAGCTCAGAAAATCTGATATGAGAGTTGTAGCACACAAAAGCGCAGGTTTAGCTGCTCAAACTTTTATGCTAAGTATGGCAGCTGAAAATTATGATACCTGTCCAATGGAAGGATTTGATTCTCTTAGAGTTAAAAAAGCACTGCAATTACCAACTAAAAGCCAAGTAAATATGGTAATCTCTTGCGGAATTCGTAAGCCTGAAGGTGTTTACGGCGAACGTTTTAGAATTCCTTTTGAAAGTATTTACAAACATTGGTAATTAGTTTCAAAATAAACCGTCAAAACTAATATGACAAAAAAAGATATCATTCATAAAATAATAGCCAACAAAAATAGGCCCAATTTAAATTTTAGTTTAAAACATAAAACTCAAAAATTTACAAATAATTTATTTTACACATTATTTGATGCTGAAGCTTGCGTAGCAAGTAATATTGAACAATTAGAGCAAGACTTTAAAGAAATTTATAAACTAGCCTGTTTACTAAAAGATGGCTCTTGTGAAACTATATGGAATAGTTTTTTAATGAAGCTTCCAATAATTTTAGAAAATTTAAATTTAGATGCTCAAGAGTTGGTAAATAATGATCCTGCTTCTAACACAATTGAGGAAGTTTATTTAGCATATCCTGGTTTTTACGCCATTGCAATTTATCGCTTTAGCCACGAATTACTTCAATTAAATACACCTTTAATTCCAAGATTAATGAGTGAATATGCTCACAGTAAAACAGGAACAGATATACATCCGGGTGCAACTATTGGAAAATCATTTTTTATAGATCACGCAACGGGAACTGTTATTGGAGAAACTTGTATCATTAAAAACCACGTGAAAATATATCAAGGAGTTACATTAGGAGCGTTGCAAGTTTCTAAAGAAATGAAAAACATAAAAAGACACCCAACTGTTGAAGATAATGTAACTATTTACGCAAATGCAACTATACTTGGTGGTGAAACAATTATTGGTGAAAACAGTATTATTGGTGGTAATGTTTGGATTACGGAATCTGTACCAAAAAACTCTTTAGTTTATCACAAGCCTGAAACCAAACTAAAACAAAATCGCACTCATGAACAACAATAATTTATTTGATTTTTTAGGAAATACACCATTAGTAAAAGTTCAAAGATTATTGGTAAAAGAAAATGTTACTTTACACCTTAAATTAGAAGGAAATAATTTAGCGGGAAGCGTAAAAGACAGACCCGCATTTAATATGATTTCTTCAGCTCTTGAAAGAAATGAAATTAAAAAAGGAGACTATTTAATTGAAGCTACAAGTGGAAACACAGGTATTGCTTTAGCAATGATTGCTAAACAATTTGGGTTGCATATAGAATTAGTAATGCCTGAAAATTCAACTAAAGAACGTATTCAAACTATGCAAGCTTATGGTGCAAAAGTTACATTAACCTCAGCCAAAAATGGTATTGAAGGTGCTAGAGAATATGCTGAAAAACAGGTAATGGAAAAAGGATATTTTATGTTAAACCAATTTGCAAATGATGACAATTGGAAAGCACATTATAAAACTACTGGCCCTGAAATTTGGCGAGATACAAATGGTGAAATAACTCATTTTGTTTCTGCAATGGGAACTACTGGAACTATCATGGGAACTTCAACTTTTTTAAAAGAAAAAAATACTTCTATTCAAATTATTGGAGCACAACCTACAGATAATTCGAGAATTCCTGGAATTAGAAAATGGTCTAAAGAATTTCTTCCTAAAATATTTAACCCTAAAAAAGTAGATACAATTATTGAGGTAAACGAAAAGGAAGCTCGTGAAATGACTAAAAAACTTGCAAAAGAAGAAGGTGTTTTTTCGGGAATGAGTGGTGGAGGAGCTGTAGTTGCAGCCTTAAAACTTGCAAACACCATTCAAGAAGGTACTATTGTAGCTATTATTCCTGATAGAGGCGACCGTTATTTATCCTCTAATTTATTTGAATAAAACGATATCGCAGTTAACCATATTTTACATTGTTTAACTATGGCTTTTATTGTATTTTTGTGTGTTATTATTATTTAATTACATCGCATGAAAAAAATACAAATGGTTGACCTACTTGGTCAATACGATAAAATTCAAGAACAAGTTGATTCAAAAATATTAGAAGTTGTAAAATCCGGCGCATATATTAATGGCCCTGAAGTTCATAATTTCCAAAAAGAATTAGAAAATTATTTAGGTGTTAAACATGTAATTCCGTGTGCAAACGGAACAGACGCACTTCAAATTGCCATGATGGGGTTGGGTTTAAAACCTGGTGATGAAGTTATTACAGCCGATTTTACTTTTGCTGCAACAGTTGAAGTTATTGCTTTATTACAATTAACACCCGTTTTAGTTGATGTTGAAAAAGATACTTTTAACATGAACATTGAAGCGTTAAAAAAAGCTATTACTCCAAAAACGAAAGCAATAGTACCTGTTCATTTATTTGGACAATGTGCAAATATGGAAGCCGTTTTAGAAGTTGCTAAAGCGCATAACTTATTTATTATTGAAGATACAGCACAAGCAATTGGTGCCGATTATACTTTTAAAGATGGCTCAAAGAAAAAAGCTGGAACCATTGGAAATGTAGGTACAACATCCTTTTTCCCTTCAAAAAATTTAGGCTGTTATGGTGATGGTGGTGCTATTTTTACAAACGATGATGAATTAGCGCATACATTAAGAGGTATGGTAAACCACGGAATGTACAAACGTTATTATCACGATGTTGTTGGTGTAAATTCACGTTTAGATAGCATTCAAGCAGCTATTTTAAATCTTAAATTACCTCAATTAGATGCTTATTGTGATGCAAGAAGAAAAGCAGCGTCATACTATTCAGAAGCTTTTGCAAGTAATAAAAACATAACAACACCTATTACAAGTTCTTTTACAACTCACGTTTTTCATCAATATACAATTCAAGTGAAAAATGTAGATAGAAATGCTTTGCATCAACATTTATTAGATAGTGGAATTCCAAACGCAATTTACTATCCAGTTCCTTTACATAGCCAAAAAGCATATACAGATACACGCTATAAAGAAGAAGATTTTAAAGTTACAAACGAACTAATAAATACCGTTTTGTCCTTACCTATGCACACTGAATTGGATACCGAACAATTAGAATTTATTACTTCAACAATTTTATTTTTTATAAATAACTAATGAAGAAAATTTTAGTAACTGGCGGTTTAGGGTTTATAGGTTCACATACAGTTGTAGAACTTCAAAACGAAGGTTTTGAAGTTCTAATAATTGATAATTTATCAAATTCAACTATTGAAGTACTCGATAAAATTACTTCAATAACAAACAAAAAACCTAGTTACTTTAATATTGATTTAAAAGATAAAGTGGCTGTTCAACAATTTTTTAAAGAAAATAATGTTGATGGTGTTATTCATTTCGCCGCTTCAAAAGCTGTGGGTGAAAGTGTTGAAAAACCATTAGAGTATTATGAAAATAATATTGGTACGCTAGTTTATTTACTGCAAGAAATGAAAGCTAACAAGGTGAGTAATTTTATTTTCAGTTCTTCATGTACCGTTTATGGTCAGGCTGATGAACTTCCAATTACAGAAAACGCACCTGTAAAACCTGCAGAATCTCCTTATGGAAATACCAAAAAAATTGGAGAAGAAATAATAAAAGATACTACAAAAATTTCAAAAATTAATGCAATTGCGTTGCGTTATTTCAATCCAATTGGCGCACATGAATCTGCTAAAATTGGAGAACTTCCAATTGGGGTTCCTCAAAATTTAATTCCATTTGTAACACAAACTGCTGCTGGAATTCGTAAAGAATTATCGATTTTTGGTAGTGATTATCCTACTATTGATGGAACTGCCGTAAGAGATTATATTCACGTAGTTGATTTAGCAAAAGCGCATATTATAGCATTAAGTAGATTACTTAACTACAAAAATAAAACTTCTTTTGAAGTGTTTAATATTGGAACTGGAAAAGGAAACTCAGTATTAGAAGTTATTCAATCTTTTGAAAAAGTAACAGGTAAAAAACTAAATTACAAATTAGTTGAGCGTAGAGAAGGTGATATTACTGCTGCCTATGCAGATACAACTATTGCGAATACGGAATTAGGTTGGAAAGCTGAATGCACGTTAGATGAAGCCTTGCTTTCTGCATGGAAATGGCAAGAAACACTTTAATAGTTTTCAGTTAAAAATAATTTAAAATAAAATATCATTTTGAGCGTAGTAGAAAAATCTTAGGTTCTATACTTTCGCTCAAAATGATATTTTTTTTATAGAAATGCTAAAAAACAAATTAAACAGTCGCTCCACTTGCGGTAACACTTCTGTCTATTTTACGCATTAAGCCTTGTAAAACTTTTCCAGGGCCAACTTCAATAAATTCAGTTCCACCATCAGCAATCATTGCTTGAATACATTGTGTCCAACGAACAGGAGCCGTTAATTGTGCTATTAAATTTTCTTTAATCTCATCAGAATTTGTGACTGCTTTAGCAACCACATTTTGATAAACCGGACATGTAGGTTCTCTAAAAGTTGTATTATTAATTGCTGCAGCCAATTCTTCTCTTGCCGGTTCCATTAATGGAGAGTGAAAAGCACCACCAACAGGTAATTTTAAAGCACGCCTTGCTCCTTTTTCAGTTAACAATTCACACGCTTTATCAATGGCTGAAATTTCTCCTGAAATTACCAATTGTCCCGGACAATTATAATTTGCAGCAACTACAACACCATCAATACTTGCGCAAGTTTCTTCAACTACTACATCATCTAAGCCTAAAACAGCGGCCATTGTAGATTCTTGAGCTTCACAAGCTTTTTGCATGGCTAAAGCTCTTTGTGAAACTAATTTCAATCCATCTTCAAAAGTTAAAACACCGTTTGCAACTAAGGCAGATAATTCACCTAAAGAATGACCTGCTACCATTTCTGGTTTAAAAGCTTCTCCCAATGTTTTTGCTAAGATTACTGAATGTAAAAATATAGCTGGTTGAGTAACTTTCGTTTGTTTTAATTCATCTGCTGTTCCTTCAAACATGATATTCGTTATTGAGAACCCTAAAATTTCATTAGCTTGCTCAAAAAGTTGTTTTGCTAATGACGAGTTTTCGTATAAATCTAAACCCATTCCTGTAAATTGTGCTCCTTGACCAGGAAAAATATATGCTTTCATTGTTTATGTTGCTTTAAATTTGAAAAGCAAAAATAAGAATAATTTGTTATATTCGTTACAATCTAACCTTTATGAATCAAAAACTAAAATCTGAAGCTTTTACAATTTACTTAATTTTAGCTTCTATGTTTATTGCAGCATTGGTTGCTTCAAATTTAATTTTTCAAAAATTCTTTTATTGGAATCCTTTTGGGTGGTTTAAATTTGAATTATCCGTAGGCATTTTACCTTATCCAATTACTTTTTTAATTACCGATATTATTTCAGAGATATATGGAAGAAAAAAAGCAAATCAAGTGGTGCTAGCTGGCATTTTTGCTTCATTTTTCTCCATGGCAATTATACTTATTGCTAATTACACACCTGCAATTGATAATTCACCTGTTACTAATGAATTATTTTCTAAAGTTTTTGGTTTGTCGCCAATTGCTGTTTTAGCTTCAATGCTTGCGTATTTATTCGCACAATTTATTGATATTAAAATTTTTCATTTTTGGAAGAGAAAAACAAAAGGAAAGCATTTATGGCTTCGAAATAATTTTTCAACCTTTTCATCGCAATTTATTGATACTTTCACTGTTGTAACATTGTTATGCAGTTTTGGTGTATTACCTTGGAGTTTATTTAAAACACTTTTACTAAGCGGCTTTTTATTTAAAATAATAATTGCGATGTTAGATACGCCAATTTTATATTTTATTGTTTATTTATTTAGAACTCGTTTTAATTTAAAAGTTGGAGAAGAAATTAGTCATGAATATTTACATTAATATGAAAAAGAATTTAACACTTCTAATTATAATAGTTTTCACATTATTAAGTTGCGAAAAAGCTAATTTAAACATTGATGCACCAACTTGCATTAAAAATAAAATTGAAAATATTATTAATAATGAAATAAGTAACCCACCTACTCAGGTTTGGAAATGGGAAACTGATGAAACTATTTATTACTATATAACATCTAATTGTTGCGACCAATACAATTATTTATACAATGAACAATGCGAATTAATTTGCGCACCAGATGGTGGAATAATTGGTACTGGTGATGGTAATTGTCCTATATTTACTAGTGATATAGTAAAAACTTTAATATGGGAAGACAGAAGAAATTAAGTTACATTAATTATTACTTTATAACCTTCATTATTTCTTACATTAAAAACGGTATTATCTTCAAACAATAAATACTGTCCTTTTACACCTTTTAATTTTCCAGAAAAAAGTGGTGTTTTTACTAAATTTAATGTTTTAATTTTCTTAGGAAATTCAATTACTGGGTACTCAATTTTAGTAACTTTTCCATTATTAGCTAAAAAATAAGGCTGTGCTTCTTCAGGAATATATTTTTTTAATTGTTCTCTTTCAGCAATTAAATCGGCATCTAAAACTTCGTTTTTCAACATTTTTTGCCAATTGGTTTTATCGGCAACATAATTTTTTAAAGCAACTTCAGTTATTCCGGCTAAATATCTATTTGGCACCTCAACAATTTCAATAGCTTTAGTTGCTCCTTGATCAATCCAACGTGTTGGGACTTGAGTTTTACGTGTTACACCAACTTTCACATTGCTTGACAACGCTAAATAAACCACGTGAGGTTTTAACTGTACTTGCTTTTCGTACTCTAAATCACGATCTTCAATTCCTAAATGCGCTTTACTCAACTCTGGCTTCATAATCCAATCACCAACAGCTGCACTTTTGTAAAAGCAATCGTAACAAAACCCTTGTCTAAAAATTTTCTTTTCTTTTCCGCAACATAAACATTGGTAACCTTCAAAACTAATTTCTAAGTTTTTATCTAACAATTGGTTCATATTTAAAACATCATTTTCAACATCTAAATAGTAGTGAACGACCTCATTTAGCTCAGTCATCATTTTTTTTAATACAGTTTGGTATTGCATAAAAAGTTTTTAGTAAATTTAACACGCTAAAGATACTTAATAAAACATGCCATTTACAATAGTTAATTCAATAATTTCATGGTTTTTAAAAAAAAGGAAGCATCAGATAGAGCTTTTTTTAAAATACCCTATTGATGTTCAAAATGAATTGCTCTTTAAATTATTAGACAAAGCAAAACATACTGAGGTTGGAAATATGTATAATTTTTCAGCTATCAAATCTTATAAAGAATTTACCAAAAAAGTTCCCATTCAACAATACGAATCTATTGAACCTTTAATTGAACGAACCCGAAAAGGTGAACAAAATTTATTTTGGCCAACACCCATTAAATGGTTTGCAAAATCTAGTGGAACAACAAATTCAAAAAGTAAATTTATACCTGTTAGTGATGAGGCTTTAGAAGATTGCCATTTTAAAGCTGGAAAAGATATGCTTTGCTTATTTTTTAATAACAATCCTGATGCTCAACTATTTGTTGGAAAAGGATTGCGTTTAGGAGGAAGTAGTGCCGTTTATGAAGATAACAACACTTATTTTGGAGATTTATCAGCCATTATTATTGAAAATATGCCTTTTTGGGCCGATTTTAGTAGTGCTCCAAAACAAGAAATTGCATTAATGGGTGAATGGGAAACCAAGCTTGAAGCTATTATTGAAGAAACAATTCACGAAGATATTACAAGCTTGGTTGGCGTTCCATCTTGGATGTTGGTATTGTTAAATAAAATTTTAGAAAAAACAGGGAAAAGTAATATTTTAGAAGTTTGGCCAAATTTAGAAGTTTATTTTCATGGCGGTGTAAACTTCAATCCGTATAGAGAACAATTCAAAAAAATTATACCGAAGAAAAATTTTAAATACTACGAAACATATAATGCTTCAGAAGGTTTTTTTGCCATTCAAGATGAAAACAATTCACTAGATATGCTATTAATGCTTGATTATGGCATTTTTTATGAATTTATTCCAATGGATAAATTTGAAGGTGAAAACTCTGAAGCTATACCACTTTCCGAAGTAAAATTAAATACAAATTATGCCTTAGTAATTACTACAAATGGTGGTTTATGGCGTTATTTAATTGGCGATACTATTAAATTTACTTCATTAAAACCACACAGAATTAGAATTACTGGTAGAACTAAACATTTTATCAATGTTTTTGGTGAAGAATTGATTATTGAAAATACCGAGAATGCGCTTAAACAAGCTTGTTTAAAAACTGGCAGTGAAGTTTCTGAATATACCGTTGCTCCTATTTTTATGAATGGAAATAATAGTGGTGGACATGAATGGTTAATTGAATTTAGAAAACAGCCAGCAAACATAAATTATTTTACAGAAATATTAGATAATGCTCTAAAATCTATTAATTCTGATTATGAAGCCAAACGTTATAATAATTTAACACTTGCAATGCCTAAAATAAATATTGCAAAAGAAGAATTGTTTTACAATTGGTTAAAACAAAACGGGAAATTAGGTGGACAACACAAAGTGCCTAGGTTATCAAACTCTAGAAAATATTTAGAAAATTTATTGGAATTAGAGTTGGTTTCGTAAAATTTAAACTTTCTCTCTTCAACATATAACTGTATTATTTATTAACTATTTAAGTAGTACATTTGCAAAAAAATAAACAATGACCTTTTCCGATTTAAATATAAACCGCTTTTTGCTAGATGCCTTAACTGAAATGGGGTTTACAACACCAACGCCAATTCAAGAAAAAGCATTTCCTGAAATTATGAGCGGTAAAGATATGGTAGGAATTGCTCAAACAGGAACAGGTAAAACGTTTGCTTATTTATTACCTATTTTAAAGCAATTAACCTTTTCTACTCAAAAACATCCACGTATTTTAATTATTGTTCCAACAAGAGAATTGGTAGTGCAAGTTGTTAAAGAAATTGAAAGCTTAACCCCTTATATTAACGTACGTTTTGCAGGTGTGTATGGCGGAACAAATTTGAATAAACAAAAACAATTAGTATATGAAGGTCAAGATATTTTAGTAGCAACTCCTGGTCGTTTATTAGATTTGGCTTTAGATGGAATTTTAAAACTAAAGTACATTCAAAAATTAGTAATTGATGAAGTTGATGAGATGATGAATCTTGGTTTTAGACCACAGTTAATTACTTTACTTGATTTACTACCAAAAAAACGTCAAAGTGTTTTATTCTCTGCAACACTAACTAAAGAAGTTTCTGGATTATTAGATCAGTTTTTTAAAGCTCCTGTTAAAATTGAAATTGCAAGTAGTGGAAGTCCGCTAGATACCATTGAGCAACAAGCATATCCAGTACCAAATTTTTACACAAAAGTTAACTTTTTAGTGCAATTACTAAAAGATAAAGAAACTTTTAAAAAAATATTGGTATTTGTAAAAAATAAAAAACAAGCGAATATTTTATTTGAAGAGTTGGAAATTTTAATTCCAGGACAAACAAATGTAATTCACTCTAATAAAACCCAAAATTACCGTTTACGTGCAGTAACTAATTTTGAAAAAGGTTTTTTTAATGTGTTAATTGCAAGTGACATTATTGCACGTGGTTTAGATTTTACAGATGTGAGTCACGTAATTAATTTTAACATTCCTGAAGAGCCAGAAAATTACATGCATAGAATTGGTAGAACAGGTAGAGCTGAACAAAAAGGAACTGCTATTTCATTTTTTACTGAGGATGAAGCTGATTATTTAGGCGAAATTGAATTATTAATGAATACTGAAATTGATGTGTTCGACTTACCTGAAAACGCTGAGATCTCTACTCAGAAAATCGATGAAGAAATGCCTAAAGTTGAGCCTGAAAAAACAGGTAAGAAAAAGACAATTACTGAACCTAGCGGAGCCGCTTTTCATGAGAAAAAAGAGAAAAATAGTAGAGTAAATTTAGGTGGTTCTTATAGACGTGAAATTGCAAAAAAATACAAAAAACCAAAAACTAGAGGGCAAAAAAGGAAGTAATTATAATTTGTATGAAACTGTAAATAATACTACACGAGGCAATACATATGTTTTAACATCTGAGATTAAAAATTCATTTATATTATTTGAACGCTTATAGTTTATGTTTAGTAAATTATTGGCTCTAATTTCAAAACCCCAAGCACTATCTTCTTTTTGATAAAATAGGGATGTGTTTGCAAATTCATAAGAGTCTTTTTGAACCAGTGCTTTGTTTTCAAAAGTGTTTTTATAATAATCTGCCTTAAAAATAAACCCACTTAAAAAATCATATTCTATCTCAACAAAAGGCTCTTTTGTAGTGTAATTACTTTTTAAAGTTGAAGATTGATAATCGCTTAACTTTAAGTTGTAACCAATTTTTATATTGGGAGCTTTTTCAAGATTAGTACTTAAACTTGATTTATAATATTGACTTTTATTTGTGATTTGAGATAATCTATTATCTATTAACTGTCTGTAATCAGAAATATCAAATCGCCCTGTAAATCTAATTTTAAACTTACCATAACGTTTATAAATATCACCTCTAAAATTCCAATTCGTTTCTGGATGCTCAAATAAAATTGGTGTTAAAAATTTATTTGTACCTGATACAATTATTTCATTTTTTATAGTTTCTTTCTTTTTATTGTATCCAATACTAGCACTTAAAATTATATTTTTATACAATTGAAATTTAGTATACAAAAGTCTTGCTGTATGATAATTTGTGTATTCTAAACTTGGATTCCCTTTATATACCGAATTATAATTTAGTAATGTATAATTGTTTATAAATTGATTGGTTTTTCCAAATCTATTTTTTAACGCATAATTAAAATGTATTTTTTCTGATTTATAAAATGAATATTTTGCTGTAACATTAGGTAGAAAAGAGAATTTATTTTTAATTACATTGGTATTTTGATTAATTCTCCAATTATAATTATGGAAATTCCCACCTGATTCAACTACCAATTTTCCAACTTTAAATTTATAATGCATTCCAATAAAAGCATCATTCAATGTATATTTTAAATAATTACCAAAACTTGCAGTTTCAAAATCATTGATAGTTCCATCAGATAATTCTTGAGCTTCATTTGTTTCATAATTTTCTTTAAAATAATGATTTCCTAAAGTAGTATTTAATTGACTTTTAGCACCTAAAATCCAATAATGTTTGAGCCCAAATTCTAATTTATGTGACTGCCAATTTCTGTTTTGTGAAATCGTATAATTAACATCTTCTTGTATAGGAATTAAACCTTGTAAAAAAGGAGTGTCTGAAAACCATTGATTTTTGGGCGTACTCTTTTGATATTCATAATTTAAAACAAATGACGTTGTATGCTTAGATGTATATTTTTTATGCCACTCTAAATCTTGTTTTAGCAATACATCTGTTGAGTTTTTGTTTATAATAAAATTTGTTTCATTAATATTTATTATAGATTGATTTTCATTTACACTTCCAACATCATTATATTTAACCTGAGTATTAACATATAACTCATTCTTTAAACTAGGTTTATATTCAAAACTCACTTTACCAATTGCTAATTTATTATTATTAAAACTTTTCTCATTTAATTGTTCTTCAAAAGCATTATCAACAAATAAATATTGCATTAAACTTTCATTAAACGCTGTTGTTTGTGAATCAGAAAATAATAAATACCCAGAAATAACTGTATTTTTAGAAGTAGGTGTGTTTAAATTTAAAGCAGCAAATTTATTGGTGCTTTTTGTGACGTCTTCAAAATTAAGAAAAGAGCTAAAATTACTATTTGAAGTATTATAAACAGAGCCATTTGTACGCAACACCTTGTTAATTCCACCTTCAAAACGTAAATAATCTTTCATGGTGAAAAAATGATCTCCTAATGTGTTTATGTCTCCAATAAAGTTAATTGTTGTTTTTGGGCTATAGTAAAACAAACCTGTATGTGCTAAATAATAATTTTTATTTCCTTTTCCAACTTCAACATCTCCAAAAGCAAATTTCTTTTTATCTTTTTTTAGCTTAATATTCATAGCCATATCATCGGTTTCGGTTACCCCCTTTAACATGGCTACTTCATTATAATTATCAATTACATCAACTTCTCCAACAGCATCTGCTGGTATATTTTCAATAGCAAGTTTAGAGTTGCCTCCAAAAAACTTTTTCCCTTCCACAAGCATGTGGGTCACTTGTTTTCCTTGAACTGTTACCAAACCATTTTTATCTACCTCTACACCAGGCAATTTATTTAGCACTGCTTTTAATTTACGTTCGTTGCCTGTTATAAATGCTTTTGTTCTATATGTAATTGTGTCTTCTTTTACTTCCACAGGAAGTTGTTGAATAATTACAACTTCATTTAACTGTTGAGATGCTTGTTTTAAAATAAAATCTTTTGTGGCACTTTTTATGCTATTAATCTTAAAACCTTGTTTTGTATATCCTAAAAAACTAGCTTCAATTGTATACGTTTCATTTTTTGTTAATGTTAATTTATATCTTCCTTGTTCATCGGTAATTGCAAAAGATAAATTTATTGCACTATTCTGCGGTTTTGCAATTACATTAGCATAGGTTAAAGGTTTTTGTAAACTATCTTTTACAGTACCTTTTATAACAATAATTTGGGCTTTTAACCCAAACATTGAAAATAACACTAAACCTAAAGCAAGTTTTTTTAGCATTTATGTATTTTAATTGGAATTTTTACTTCTAAAATTCCCCATAGCTTCTTTTCCAATAGCATTAAACTCTTCTTCTGATACAACTTTACCTTTTGATGGTTTTTTTATTGTAACCTGTTTTTTTGGATTTAAAACTACTTTTGAAATTGAATATTTAATATTCTGCACTGATAATTCCACAATTAAACCAGGTAAACCTCCATAACCTATAGGTCCAAAACCTATTGGTATTTCCGAAGTGTACCAAGCTTCAACTGGGTGATTAAATGTCCCCTTGCTATTTTTTACCACATATATGGTAGTTGCTTTATAACACAAATAATTTCCTATTTTTTTGGTTTCATTATGCATATTCCAATTCAGGTCATCAATTGTGTTTTTAATAATGAACTCTTGTCCAAAAGCTTCGACTTCACGTAACCTCACATTTTGCTTTAGGTCTAAATACCAACTACCTCCTCCTCCTCCAAGAAGTAAGGCTAATCTATAATACCTATTCTCCTCAACTTCAAAATTTAAATTTTCAACAAAAAAAGCACTTTCAAAATCTCTAAATCTTAAAATATAATTCAACTCCTCAAATATGTTTTTTAATTCATAATCCTTATTTGATAAATAAGAATTTATATTCTCATTTGCCTTTGATTTACTTTTATTAACTAATTCCTTACTATAATGAACTTCTCCATAAATTGACTGACTATAAACATTACTAGAAGTAATATACGTAAGTACCAAAACAATTACATATTTTTTCATAATTTTTTATTAATTTTCAAAAGGAGAACTAATTAAAGTTCTCCTTATAAACAATATTTATGTTTATTATTCTTGCCAAGCCATACAATCTTCATATGCTTGATTCGCCTCTTCATATGCTTCTGCATATGAAGCGCCTGCCTCTTCTGCCCAATCACCAACATCCATAGCCATTTGAACACAATTAATTCCTCCTCTTAAAACTGTTGCATTTACAAAAGTTGTAACTGCAAACATAAATACCATACTTAATATAACTTTTTTCATAATTTTAAAATTTAATTTGTTTATAATAGAGCGCATTGCTCTTTAATTTTGTAGTTTCTGTGAGGAATGTTACTTTTGCAACAAACTCCCCTTTGTTTAAGAAGTAATCTATTTCATAGGCAATATGTTTTAGTTAGACATTTATTTTGAAATATCTTTGTTGTAACAACTAAAATTAATGGGGAGTTTTTATAAATACTCCTGCAACTTTTTTTGTAAATATAAAAAAAAAAAAAA